>NZ_JNJV01000001.1 GCF_000702785.1 Mycoplasmopsis primatum ATCC 25948
CCTCTTGGTGGCATAGGTTGTTGAGGTCCCATTGGTCTTTGCGGTTGATTCATTCCAATATTAAATGCTTGTGTGTTTTGTTGTGGTTGAGCTTGAGGTTGTTGGAAATTAGGTTGTGGATTTCTTGGGGGCACGGGTTGTTGTGGTTGTGCACTAGTGTTAAATGTTTGAGTATTTTGTGGTTGGCTATTAGATTGAGATTGAACCGACTGAGTTGGTTGTTGTGGTTGAGCTTGAGGATTTATATCAAATATTTGAGTTGGTTGTTGGAAACCAGATTGAGAATTAGTAGGTTTTGTTTGTTGATTTTGTTGATATGAAGTGTCATATAAATTAGATTTTGATGTTGATGATTGGCTTTCAGTTGTGTAGTGTTTGGTTGCACTTTGGTCATTTTCAGCTGTAAATTGTGATGTAAGTGAGAATGTTCTAGTTTCATTACCATAAGTAGGGTTGTAATTATATGTATTGGTTTGTTTTTGTTTTCTAATGTTAAAGTTTTTAGTATCACTTAAATTATCTTCTTTTTTGTTTATTGATGCTAGAAAGAAAATAAAGAAGAAATTTAAACAAATAGCAGTAAGAAGTAGTTTTTGAGCTATGTATAAAACATCAGTTCTTTTAGCGGTTCATAAAACTATTTTAAAAATCCCTCAAAATAAAAACGATAGACCGATCGGTAGGACAATAATTGCTAATAAAATGAACGCTATAACTATTCCGGTATTAAACACAGGCGCAGCATTAGCAATAATTTGCCAAATTGAAACCCCAAATGCTGATAAAAAAATAACTGATAATGAGAATCAAAGCCCCAAAATGCCTCAAATTTTCTTTAAATTCATATATTGAAGTCATGATTTTCATCTAAAAAATGGTTTTTTATATTCGTTATTTTTTTTATTTCTACTATTATTTGAGTTAAATGAAAATGTTTGTGTTTTGCCCATAAATAATCCTTTCTTAAATAATATTTATAATAAATATTATAAATAAATTTATATTTATGTTACATTTTTATTAATAATTTACTTATATTTTTATTTTTTTACTATAAAACAAACTAAAAAGAAAAATAAATTAATTATTTTCTTTCATGTTTTATTGCTTTTTTACACTAAAAAATGCTAAAAATCGGCAATTTTCAAGTTTTTCATATAAAAATAGTATTAAAAAACAAAGTCTTATCACTTTGTCTATTTTTAATATTTATCTATAAAACAGATTAATTAGTAAAAAATTAACTGCTTTTTTCTTGTTTTGCTTTTTCTCTGTAAAATTGGTTTTTGTCTTCTTTAATAGCTCGTTTTTGTGCTTTATCTATGTTCTCTTGTTTTAAAATATCAATTTTTGTTCTAAAAATATAATCTTTAATTGCTTCACCTAAACCATTTTGTAATACATCGCTTGTGTAATATTTTGCTGTTTTCTTAACATCATAAGAACCATTATCCATAGCATAAGAAAAGCCGATTACAGAAAGCATTGATAAATCATTATTGCTATCACCAATACTCATACAATATGCAGGATCAGCTTCTAAATAACTACATAATCACAACGCGCCTGTACCTTTATTTATGTTTTGCGGGGTTATTTCAATATGATGTTCCATAACAGCTAAATCAATCTTATCATCTAATGATTTTAGTTGTTTTACAAGTCATTCTTTCATTTTTAAATCAGGATAAATTTCAATCTTGTATATATTTTCCTTCGGTTGATTTTTTTCATCTTCTCAATTTGAAAATTCAAAAAATTCAGTTAAAAATTCTGCTGATTTTTGATCATTTGTTACTAGATGGTATCCAAGTTTTCCAAAGAAACATGATGTTTGATTAGCATTTTTTATTATGTCAAAAATTTTAACAACAGTTTTAGGCTCAAATTTTGATTCATATATATAATGTTCATTTTTAACATCATATATAGCTGCACCATTAGCACAAATAATATATTCTGAATTTAGTTCCTTAGCCATTGAAATCAATTTAGGTAAGAGTGGATTGCCAGTGTTTAAGACAAATTTCACATTATCATTATTAACAGCATTTAATATATCCACTTTTGTATCAGGCATTGATTTCTTATCAGGATAGGTATGGATGGTGCCGTCAACATCACTAAATATAATTCTTTTTATTTTCATTTTATTTCCTTAAAAGTGATGGCTCGTCCATTTCTTTTGGACGTGGGATGCCTATATATTCAAGCACTGTTGGTGCAATATTAGCTAATTTACCATTACTTAATTTGACATTTTTATCACTACAAATTAACATTACTGGACTTGATGTATGTTTTGTAGCTGGATTGCCATTAGTATCTTCGGTAATTTCAGCATTGCCATGGTCAGCAGTTATGAATACAGTTATATTATTTTTTTGAGCAAAATCAATAACTCTTTTAATTTGACTGTCTAAAAATGCCACAGCCTCGATAGTTGATTTTAAATTACCGGTGTGTCCAACCATATCAGGGTTAGCATAATTCATTATTGTAACATCATAATTTAAACAATTAGCAAGCAATTCATTAGTAATACCCTCAGCAGACATATGTGGCGCATCAGCATAGCTTTCAACTGTTAATGAAGGAACCATAATTCTTTTAGAATTCTTGAATTCAACATCAACACCACCATCCATAAAGTAAGTAACATGAGCATATTTTTGAGTTTCAGCAAGTCTTAATTGTGATTTTCCGGCTTTTTCAAGCACTCTACCAATAGGCATTGTAATTTCCATTTCGTTAAAAGCAACAAGCGTATCAATACCTTCATATTTCATCATTGAGGCAAATTTAGAAATCTTAACTTGATTTTTTGCTTTATTAGGATAAAGATTTGAATGCACAAATAAATGAGTTAATTGTCTTGCTCTATCAGGACGGAAATTGAAGAAAATAATTGAATCATTGTCTTTAATAAAATTTGCATGATTATTACATGCTGGAATGAAAAATTCATCGCTGATGTTAGCATCATATTGCGATTGCACATAGTCAATAACGTTATCAAATGTATTCTTAGAATGGCCTAATACAGCATCATAATGTTTTTCAACTCTATCAAACATTTTATCACGATCCATACCATAGAATCTGCCGCCAATAGTGGCTATTTTATAACCATATTTATTGCATTGTTCTTGTAATTTATGAAGCGAATTTAAAATGGATTTAGGAGCTACATCACGCCCATCTCCAATTGCATGAACAGATAAATTTTTAATGCCAAAATTATAAGCCATATCAATTAATTTAAACAAATGGTCTTCTAACGAATGAACACCTCCTGGACTTAGTAGTCCAATTAAATGAAGTGTTGAATTTTTGTTTTTTACATCTGCAAAAACTTCATTAAAAACTTTATTTTTTTCAAAAGTTCCATCTTTTAAAGCTTTATTAATTAATGTTAGACCAGTGTATACAACAGTTCCTGCTCCAATGTTTAAATGCCCAACTTCCGAATTTCCCATTTGGCCATCAGGCAATCCTACATATTCGCCACTAGCTTGAATTATAGAGTTAGGATACTCTTTAAAAAGTTTATCAAATGTTGGTGTTTTAGCTAATTTAAAACCGTTGCCTTGTGTCTCATTTCTTAGGCCAAGACCGTCAATTATCATCAAAATAGTTTTTTTCATTTTTCCTCCGAAAATACAGCAAATCTAATAAATATTAAAATTTTATATTAATAAAAAAACAATACCTATATATAAATTCAAATTAAGTATTAATAGTGGTTATATTTTCATATGTGTCATACATATTAAAAAAGGAAAAACATTCATTTATTTCTATTATTAAAAACTAACTTTTTTAGTTTATCTGCGATCTAAATCTAAAAAATCAATGTTAGTCTTTTTAAAAGAAATTTTTCTATTTTTGCTGTTTTAAAGGCGAAAAAGAAAAAAACTAATTATTTTTAAATTTATTTAAAATTAGTTTCTCTATATGAATTTTAAAAAAATAATTTAGCTAATGATCAAATTTTTTAAATGAAACAATTAAAGATTTTTACCACATGTAAGCGTAAAAATCCTAATATTTATAATTGCTGTTGTCTATATAATAGTTATAATATTGATACATGATATTAAGTATTAATATTAATAGAAATTTAATGAAAGGGGCCATATGGATTATAAAGCACTGTATAGGAAATATAGACCACGAAATTTTGATGATGTTAAAGGCCAAGACCACATTATTAAAACTTTAAAAAACATCATTAAAACTAGAAAAATTAGTCATGCTTATTTATTCAATGGCCCAAGAGGTGTTGGTAAAACATCAGTGGCTAAAATCTTTGCAAGCATTATTAATTGCTATCATAACAATGATGATTATACAAAGTTATGTGATATGTGTGCTAGTACTGTTAATCAAAGTATAGATATCATAGAAATGGATGCTGCTTCTAATAATGGTGTTGATTCTATAAGAGAGTTAAGGGAGAAAATTCAGCATTTACCTTCGGTTGGAAATTATAAAATTTATATCATTGATGAAGTTCATATGCTTTCCAAAGGTGCTTTTAATGCTTTATTAAAAACTCTTGAGGAACCACCTGCTCATGCTGTTTTCATTCTGGCCACAACAGATGCACAAAAGATACCTTTAACTATATTATCAAGAGTTCAAAGATTCAATTTTAGGAAGATTACTAATGATATTTTAGCTAAGCAAATTGTTGATGTTTTACAAGCTGAAAAAATTAAATATGAACCTAAGGCAATAAATTATATTGCTAGATTAGCAACTGGTGGAATGCGTGATGCTTTATCAATTTTAGATCAGGCAATAGCATACGGAAACGGTAATTTAAAGTTGGCTGATATTATGTATGCTTTTGGTGTAGTGTCTAATGATAATCTAATAAAAATGGTGAATTTACTTTATGAAGGCAATGTTAAGGAAGCAATATTACTATTAGATGAACTTAGAAATGCCGGCTGTGAGTCAAGCCAATTCGTTGAAGGTTTATTGCAAGTTATTAAAGACTATATAATTTATCATAAGTCAGAAAATGCTAAATTATTAGAAATAATAGATTTAGATGAAATGAAGTTATTAAAAATAGATATGCCATATGCCTTAGCCATTTCAGAAAATATTTACAAACTCATTAAAGATTTATATTATTTCAACAGCGACCCTTTTCAATTAATAGAACTTTACTTAATAAAATCTGCTAATGAAAAAAATCAAAAGGAGAAACCAATTATGAATGATTCAAAACTAGATAATAAAAAACATAAAAATGTTGAGACAGTTTTAAATCAAACGCAAGAATTATTTGTCGAGTCAAATATTGATACAACAATTAATGATTTAGTACAAGATGATATCTTAACTAATTCAATGATTAATACTGATGATAATTATGTTGATGATGGCATCATCGACACTTCGGAAATAGATTTAAAAGATGTCGATGAAGAAGACAATTCATTAATTCAAGTAGTGCCTAAATTTGATAAAACATATGAAAATTTAACAGAATTTAAATCAATTTTCACTGATGAACAATTATACGATGCGCTTGTTCTTGCTGATTCGTCACTGTTGAGAACATACACGTCAACATTTAATTACATAACCTCTTCGTTAAAAGAAAATAAAAATGGTTCGTATGATGATTTAATTAAAGCTCTTTCAAGAGTTTCAATTAAAGCAGCTGGCACAAATTATTTGGTTTTTTCATCAAATGATATTCAGGCACTAAATTATTTACAAAAAAATTGTTATAAACAAAATATTCAGGAATTTTTAAAAAACCACTTTGGAAGCTATAAGCATTTATTATTGTTTGAAAAAGAACAATATAAAGCAATTGGTCTTAAAGCACTTACAGATATACAAACCAATTTTGAAGTAGCAAGAAGTCAAGTTAAACCATTAGGTGATGTTATTATCGAAAAAGAACCTAGTGCTAACAAGCAACTATTTGATTTATTAAAAAATATTAAATAATAGGAGAAAATATGGATCAAAATATGATTAGAAAAATGCAAAAAATGCAAAAAGAACTTCAAGAAAAACAAGAAGAATTTATGGAACGAGAGTTTAGTTTTTCAAAACATGGTGTTCATGTTAGTGCCAAAGGAAGCAAAAAAATTACTTCAATTGAAATAGAAGATAAAGATTTATTAGACCCTGAAGATCCTGAAATACTTCAAGATGTAATACTCTTAGTTATTAATGAACTTTTTGAAACAATTGACAATGAATTAGCAGCTATTATGCCAGCAATGCCTGGCGGTTTAGGTTTTTAATATGAAAATTAAAACCATTGATGAATTAACTAAAACTTTATCATCAATACCCAGCATTACTAAAAAGCAAGCTGAAAAATTAGCTAACTATTTGCTAACAGTTAGTGATCAAAAAATAGTAGCCATAATAGATCAGATTAAAGAAGCTAAATCAAAATTAAAATCTTGCCAAAAGTGTAATTTTATAGAAGAAAATGGCAAATGTGTAAATTGTGATCGAGCAGATTTATGAAATATTTTGATGGTGGTTGAAAATGTGCAAAGCGTTAAAAAAATTTATGATTTAGACTTTTTTAACGGTTATTTTTATGTATTGCCTTATTTAATGAGTATGAAGCCAAAAGATCAAAATGCTGATTTTAATTATTCACATTTATTAACTTTTGCTAAAAATAAAAATATTAAAGAAGCGATTATAGTACTAAGTCCTACACTTGAAGGTGAGCTTACAACGACACAACTTATTCAAATTTTTGATGAAAATAAAATAAAATCAACGAGAGCGGCAATAGGCTTACCTATTAATTCAAATATTGAATATATTGATGGTTTTACTATTAAGCAAGCCATTGAAAATAGAACAAAATAACTAACGGAGAATAATATGTTTATAACTTTTGAAGGATCTGATGGCAGCGGTAAAACTACTATCATTTATGAATTAATTAAAAAATTAATCGAACTAAAACCAAATCTTAAATATATTTTAACCAGAGAACCTGGTGGTAAGGATATAAAAGAGGCAGAAAAAATTAGAGCAATTATTTTAGATAATGAATCTAATTTATCGCCATTAGCTGAGGCTCTTCTTTACACAGCAAGTAGAAGAATCCATGTGGAAAAAGTTATTTTACCTGCTTTAAAAGAAAACAAATTGGTTTTATGTGATAGATACATTGATAGTTTTTATGCATACCAAGGTGTAGCGAGAGGATTAGGCCTTCAATTAGTTAAACAAATTACAGAATTAGTTATTGATAATACAATTCCAGACATCACAATTTATTTAAAAATAACACCTGAACAAAGCGAATATCGTAGAAATGTTTCAAGAGTTGTGGTTGATAGATTAGATTCAGAGAATTTAAATTTTCATAAAAAAGTTATTGATGCTTATAATCAATTAATAAAGGACGAACCCAAGAGGTTTATTGTAATAGATGGCTGACAAACTATTCCAAAAATTCTTGATGATGTGCTTGATAAATTATTTAAAAACAAGAAATTTAAAGATTGATGAGACCAAAACTAATGATAGATAAAAATTTAGAAAAAATTTTACACAATTCTCTTGAACAAAACAAAATTAGCCATTGTTATTTATTGTGCGCTAGTCCTAAAATAAATGTTGATGAATCAGTTTTATATTTTATTAATAAGTTAAATAATTCTAACATTCAGTCGCTAGATGAAAACACATTACCTGCTAATGTTTTATATTTAAAAGACACTTTGTCTAAGGAAAAAATTACTTCTGTTTTGGAATCAAGTTCTCTGTCACCTTTTAGCGAAAATACATACAAAATAATCGTATTAAGAAACATAGATAATGCATCGAGTAATGCATTGAATGCCATGCTCAAAAGCATTGAAGAACCAAGCAGTAAAACAGTCTTTTTATTGACTACTAATCGAATTAAATTGGTTTTGCCAACTATTTTGTCGAGATCAGTTGTAATTCATATTAAATCACCATCGTATACAGAACTTGAAAAAGAGCTTATGCAAAATGGTTATAATGAAGAGCAAGCTAAGTTTTATAGCTATATTTTTGCTGATATATCACAAGCTAAGGAATTGCTAAAACCAGAATCATATGATTTAGTACAGGAGTTAGTTCAAACCATTTTATTGAGTTTAAAAAATAAATATTATTTATATATATTCTTAACTCAATTTTGTAAAAAAGATAAAAAAGAAACATTTTTATTTTTAATTTTATGCCTTAAATTCCTTTTCACTTTAACATGAAGCAAAAAAGTAATTATGAATCCAAATATGAAAAAATTAGCTAAAAAATTAATAGGTGTAAAAATTGACTTTTTCGCCATTTTTAAAGCCATAGAAGACTTTTTAAGAAGTGTGGAAACTAATGAAAATTATTTTTTGCAAGCTGAGAGATTATTAACTAAAATAATGGGGGCTTATGAGTAAAATTTTTATCGTTGGAACGCCAATAGGCAATCTTGCTGATATAACTTATAGAGCAGTTGAAACTTTAAAATTTGTTGATATTGTAGCCTGTGAAGATACTCGCGTAACTGCTAAACTTTTAAACTATTACAACATTAAAATGAAAATGATTGTGCATAACAAAGACAACGAAAAAGACTCAGCTAAGGGAATTGTTGAAATGCTCACAAAAGATGATATCAACTTAGCATTAGTTTCAGATGCTGGTATGCCTCTTGTAAATGATCCAGGGTTTGAATTAATTAAATTAGCTAGAAAAAATGATATTCCTATTGAAATTATTCCAGGTGTTAATGCTGCAATTACAGCTTTTGCACTAAGCGGACTTTCAAATACTTTTATTTATTTAGGTTTTCCTAAGGAAAAAGAGAATCAAAGATTAAATCAAATTAAAGAATTTAAGAGCGAACATTCGTATGTTTTTTATGTTGCCACAAATAAAATCGAAAAATTTTTATTGGAAATAGAATCAATTTGAAAAGATCAAATTGAATTATTTTTGGCTCGTGAAATGACGAAAATATATGAGCAGTTTTATTGTGGAACGCCACAAGAAGTAATCAATCAATTACACAATAGCTCTACTAAGGGTGAATTTACACTAGTAGCTAAAATTAAAGAAATCAAAAAAGTAAAAGTAAACAAATATATTGAATTTTCAAAAGTTAAATAATTTATATAAATTAGTATCTATTTATATTATGATAAAATACAAAATAATTAATTTTTTATATTTCATATAATAATTTTTTTGGAGGAAAATATGAGTCATATTAATATTTTTGCCCTTGGTGGGTTAGATGAAAACGGAAAGAATTGTTATATTTTAGAAACATATAATAATAATGCTGAGGACAAAAAAATTTACATTATTAATTGTGGAGCTAAAATTCCTATTAATTCAGCGAATAAAATAGATACATTAATTCCTAATTTTGATTATTTGATTAAAAACAGAAAAGCAATTCAAGCAGTTTTTATTACAGATGTTAAAAATGAATCATTTAGTGCACTACCTTGATTATTAATGAAAATTCCTAATATTCCAGTTTATACATCTAAATTCAATAAAATCTTGATTCTTGACAGATTAAGCAAATATAAAATTGATGCATCAAAAATTAAGGTTAATATTTTAGAAAAACCAACCAAAATAGGAGATATTTTTGTTAATCCTATTGAGCTTGCTGGTTCAATGCCAGGTCATTTAGGTTTAGATTTTATTACTCCAAATGGTGATTATTTGTTTATGTTTAATTTTGTTGAAGCAGATCTAGGGATTTATGGAAATCTTGATATAGCACAGATGCCTAAAAAATTCTTTGCTAAAAGGAAAATTAAAGCATTAATTGTTGACGCTGGTAAATCTAATTACAATGGTCGAGCTGCTGATAAAATCATGTTGCCCAAAAATGTTAAAGAAGCATTTTTTAGTGCTAAACCAGATGAAAGAATAATCATTGGTGCATATGATGAAGAAATGTTTGCTATTAGCCAAATATTAGAATATGCTTATGAAGCTAAAAGACCAGTTGTGACATACGGAAAAACATATGGCGAAGTTTTAGCATTAATTAAAACCGTTAAGCCAGATTTAAAAATTCCTAAAATCATTGATTACAAATATGCAAACAAGACAAAAAATGCTGTAATTTTAGTAACAGGAACTAAAGAAAGACTTCATTCTCGTTTTTTAAGAATTACTGACAATAATGATGTGTATTTGAAACTGAGACCAACTGATACAGTTATTATGATTGCTCCAGCAATTAATGGTCTTGAAGGTATTGAAGCAGTTGCTCTTGATGATATTGCTAGAGTGACCCCAAAAATTACTGAATTATCAAATTTTGAATTCCATAGGCACCACCCAGCTCGTGAAGATTTAACAAAATTAATTAGTGTTTTAAAACCAGAATACATAATTCCAGTGCAAGGTTTATACAGATATTTACAAGATTCTCAAAGACACATAATTAGTTCATGCGAGTTTAATCCTAAAAATATATTATTACTTCAAAATGGACAAGTTGTACACTTTGATAATGATAAATTGATTTCTTATCGGGGTAAAATTAAAGAAATAGGAGACATTATTGTTGATGGCTTTGGCGTGGGAGATATTAGCACAGAAGTTATTAATGAAAGAGAAGTTTTAGGTCGCGAAGGTGTTGTTTTAGTCTCAGCTAGATATAATGCAAGCAAGAAACAAATAATAGGGAAATTACAAATCAATACAGTTGGTGTAATTACCAAAGATGAAAAAAAAGAAGCATTTGAATTGATTAAATCAACTATTTTAAATTTAATTGATACAAAAAAATTTGATGGAATTAGAGACTTTCAAAATAGTTGTAGACAAGCAATTAGAAAGAAAATTTTTAAAACATTTAGCAAAGAACCAATTGTGGTTGTTACATTAGTTTCATCATAGTGTTTTCATAATTTGCCTGTAAAACAGTCAAAAAAATAAAATCAAGCGATGCTTGATTTTTTATTAATTTTATTATTGTATAATAAATTGATTTATTTTTAAATCTGAAATTGGCTTGTTTAAAAATGTCAAATCATCACCCCGGAGTTTAAATTCAAAACTCATACCTATTTTTGTTTTTGAAGTGTATTGAGATGTTTGATCTATAACTTCTAACCCAATTGCAAACATATGTCGATATCTAAATCCAAAGCCATCACGTATAGTCTGATGTTGTTTACTCGTTATATTTATTTTAGCATACGGATAGTGAATCAATACTCATGGTTTATTGTTAAGATTTCATGAAATAAAATCATAACCACCATAGTCTTGTGAATTTTCCGAAAATTTGAGTTCATCGACAACTATTTTTTTAACATCAGTTTCAAATTTATTTGGTGAAAAGAAATATGACACTGAAATAGTTTTACTTGTTTCAATATTATAATCAGTATTTTTTAATGTGAATTTTATATCTGCTGTATAGTCATTGTTTTGTGTATTTTTTCTTATAAATTTTGAGGTTAATCTAATATTTGGATATTTATTTCTTATTTCATTTGTAAATATCAAGTCGCCATTTTTATAATTTTCAGCTAACTTAGTGCCTTTACTTCATCCATTTAGTACAAAGTTATTAACAGATAGATTTTGAGTTAAATCATTGATATCTTTATTCAATACTTGCTTATAAATATCTAGTTGTATTGTTTTACTTGTATAGCCAGTTGCTTCATTAGTTATTTGGTATTCTAACTTTGCATTTTTAGAAACATTACCTGAAACTAATTTTATCTTTGATTTTGGATGATTAGTTAAAAGTGCAATAGAAGAGTCAGATATTTTTAAGTTTTTAACGCGATAGTAGTGAGGCAAATTAGATTTATCTAAATCGAAAGCAAGATTTTCATATCTAATTTGTTTAGCAAGTTCGTTGAATCTATTAGTACTAAAGAATCCGACAATTTCTTTATAAACCGATGAATTAGTTGTTATATCATTAAGAGAATCATATAATGATGCATCAAAGCCAACTTTGCCATCGCCTGCATCAATTCTTACATTTGATATTTTAAGTACTAAATTACCATTTTCAGATAGTATTGAAGAACTTTCTTTCAATTTAATATTATCAGGCAAATATGGGTTTTGATTAATATCAGGTTGAATATCAATATCATCAGCTGTTAATTTATTTAAAAGAGCCATAAGTTTATTTTTTGAAAAGAAACCATCTATTTTTAGATTTTTAAACGAATTGGTTGTTATATTGTTTAGAGTATCAACGAGTTTAAAATCTCCGGTCATAAAACCATCATCTTCATTTAATGTAACATTTTCAACAATAATATTGATATTTTTGTTTTTACTTAATAATTGTGAATTAGTTTTTATTTTTAAATCTTTAGGTATATAAGGTAATTTATTTGCATCAATTGTTGCGTCAATATCATCAACACTTAAACCTTCAGTAAGATTTTCAAATTGATTTATTGAATAAAAACCATCTACATTTAAAGTAACATAATTTGAAGATACAGTCATATTTAGTTTATCTTCTAATTTAATTTCTAATGAAGCTGATCCTAAATTATCATCATCAGTTTTTCTAACAGATGCCCTAATATTAGGATTGGATTTTAAAATTTCACTATCTGGTTTAAGTTTAATTTCTGTATTATACCTTGAAGGCAATAATTCACTATTAACAGTTATATCTAAATCTTTTAATGTTATTTTATTAACTAAATTATCTAAATTTTCAGTAGACATAAAACCAGAAATTAAAAGTTTTTGACGGTTGGAAATTATCCCTGGTTTTTTTAGGTCTTGAATAGTATAAGTTATTTCAATGGTTCCTTTTTGATCATCAAAATCAGTAATTTTGAAAATCGGAATCAACGAAGGATTTTTAGATTTAAAAGCAGAATTTTCAGCAAGAACTATACCACCTTCATATTTAGAAGGGAGCCAATATTCCTTATTAGAAATTAGAAGATCATCAGCAGTTAATTCTTTTGCAATTTTATTAAGTTTTTCAAGGTCTTTAGACTTTTCGATTTCATGTTGATTTGATTGAAAGCCTTCTAAATTAAATAATTTATTTACTACAAATTTTGCTGAACCTTTTTCTGATGCAATTAATAATTTATATGTGATTTTTCCATTTGAATCATCATTTGATCTTTCGACTATTGACACATTAATTTTTGGTTGTTTATGACTTAATAGATTATTTACTGTAAGTTCTGCTTGTGATGGAAGCACATTTTTATTAGCAATAGTTACTCAACTATTTTTATTATCAATGCTATTATATAACTGTTCCAACTCTTCAACGGTCCAATTATCTTCATAATCTTTGAGTTTGTCATCATATCAGGTTGAACCCTTACTAATAATTTTATTATTTTTTAAAATGTTAAATCTAACTGTAAGAGTTTTTCTTTCTTGGGCAGTTTTATTGGGACTTTTGACAAATTCTAAAAATTCAAGTGTATAGTCATTTTTGTGATTTTGTATTACATAATTTTTAAAATTACTAATACCAGAATCTATAATTTCTTTTTTTGTAAATAAGTGTGGAGTTTTAAATTCCAATTTTAGAGAATCTATAATATCGCGTTTTTTATTACAACCGGCACTAATAATCGAAGTGGGAACTACAACAGATGTGACGGCTGGTATTAGTGTTAAAAGTTTTCTTTTATTAATCATTTTTAATAAACCTCCTCAATTTATATTTTAGCGTTGATGTGTTTGAATACCTATCTCACTTCAAAACTTGAAATTCTCTTGTATCTTACTGGTTCATCTTTGATATATTCCATAAAATAAATTACACAATATATTTTTAAGTTTGATATGTATGTTGAAATTTCATCAATAATATAAATTTCTACTGTGTATGTGTAAGTATCACGGTATCTTCAATTAAAGAATGTTTCACCTTTTTCTATGTTTTTAATAGATGCGTATAATACTGAGTTTGGATATTCTTGTTTCAATAGTGATCCGTGCAATCTTATAGATGATTGACTATGGAATTCATGTAAATAATCAGGCAAAATAATATTATCTTGATTGATTAACTTAACTAGACTATTATATTTTTGTGCTGAAAAGAACCATGGAAAATCAAATTGTTTTTTAATACTAATATTATTTTGTTTATTTTCAAATAAAAACTCAATTCTGGCTGTGTTGTCGTTTTGAGCGTCCTTATTTATATATTTTGAAGTTACTGTTAATGATAGATATTTATTTAATATTTCGTTTTTTAATAAAATATCATTGTTTTTATATTTTTCTGGCAGTTTACTTCCATTTTTTCAGTTATTAATAACGAAATCATTTATCGTGAGGCTTTTTATAACATTTTCTATATCATTTGTAAAAATATTTTTATAAAGGTTCACATTTATATCTTCAACACGGAAATTGTTAAATTCATTAAATATTGATAATTTTGTATTTGAATTTTGTGAAATTTGTGTAGTAGGCATAGAAATTTTAGCATTAGAAAACTTTTGAATAATAGGAGCATTGTCTTTTAATTTTAGATTTTTAATTAAATAATAATTTGGCAGGTTAGATTTATCCACACCAAATGATAAATGCTCGAAACTAATGTTCTTTGCTAATTTTGTAAATTCGTTTTTATTGAAAAAACCTTCGATTGTAATGCTCTTTTTAGAACTAGTACTTATTTCATTTAATGTGTCATATAGCTCTACGTTAAATTTTACTATACCATTATTGTCATCAATTTCTACATCTTTTGGAACAAGCTTCATATTATTATTTAACTGAATTAATGAAGAATTGGCTTTAAAATTTAGATTATTAGGCAACGATGCAAATTCATTTGCATTAGGGGTGATATCTATATCATCAGCACTAATGTTATTTAATAAACTTTCAAATTTAGTCTTAGAATAAAAATTATCTATATTTAATGTAGAATTTGTTGTTGATTCAATTTGATTTTTTTCATCTAATAATTTAATTTGTAATATCTTTATTCCATTAACATCATCATTTGTTTGCTCTATAATAACAATTCTAACATTAGGATTTTCAAGCAATATTGTGCTATTTTTTTGCAATTCTATTTCTTTATTGTATTTAGAAGGAAGCAATTGTTTGCTATTAGAAATATTTAAGTCAGATGTTTGAATCCTTTGAGCCAATGTATTCAATTTATTCAATGACATAAAACCAGAAATTGCAAGTTTATGAGATTTTGATATATTTTGTGGATTTTTTGTATCACGAAGTTTAAATGATATTTCAGCAATACCTTCTTGGTCATTATCATCTGAATTAGAAACAACTATTTCAATGTTGGGGTATTTGCTCTTAAAAGGTGAATTATTATCTATTGATATAGCATCTAGATCATATTTAGAAGGTAATATAAAATTTTGATCTTTAAATTCTAAATCAGCAGGCGTTAATTCAGATGCTATTTTATTAAGATCTATTTTCTTATTATTATCATTGTGAGTGTTGTTATTTTGTCCGCTGCTTTTTTTAAAGCCAGTAAATTCAATAAGTTCATTAATAGTAAAAGGATTAGAATCATCTTCATTAGACATTAGTAATTTTAAATAAATTTTACCTTCTAGGTCATTATTTTTTCTCTCAGCAATCGACAATTTAATTTTAGGATCTTTGTTTTCAAACAAATTATTTATTTTAAATATTGCTTGTGATGGTAAAACATTCTTATCTGCAAGTGCTACAAGATTATTTTTATTTTTAATAGATTTATATAGTCTTTCTAATTCATTTGATGTTCATTTTTTCTTGTAATCTTTTAAATTCTTTATTGTTCATGATGCTTTTTTTAAAACTAACATACCATCTTTGTATATATCAAATTCAACTTTTAATTTTTGTCTGTCTTCGGCTGTTTTATCGGCATTTTTGACAAAATTTATAAACTTAATAGAATACCCATTTGCATGATTTTGTTTTAAATGATCAATTAATTTTTGAATACCGTTTTTTGTTATTTCTGTTTTAGTAAATAACTCAGGACTCTTAAAAGATAAATCAACAGATTTAATATGACTTATTTTGCTACTACTGCACCCAGCACTAATTAATCCTGCTGGTATAAGAGCAGGTGCAATAGCTAATAAATTTAATGTTCACAACGATTTTTTTGGTTTCATCATAACTCCTTTTATGCTATCTATTATTTAAATTCTTGAATTGTTAGTTATAAAATTTAAAATTTATAAATTGTAGTATTTTTTGTGTTTCGATTCTCTGAAATTTTTGGATATTGATTTATCCTTTTTAGCAAGAGCAATGTAGTAATCAATAATATCGCTATTAAAAAAATACTCTTGTTTTTCATATTTGTTTACAACTTCTTGTGTAGCGTCAACAATCATTTTTTTTAAAATTTGTGGGTAATTATACAATTTAGAATTTTGTTTGAATTCATCACTATCTACTATTGAGACATCAGTTGCAGGATATGCCTTAATATCAAGGTCAAAATCAATAAATTTGATTGTATTGTCTTCATATATTGGATGAGAAGCTACATTAATATATGAATAATTTTGTCTACTTGGCTTTAGCAAAATTAAAGCATTAAACATAGAATATTTTGGCATAAATCACAGAACATAATCTCTATATACTCAATTATGTTCTAATTGCTCGCTAACTTTTGTTTTATGAATCAAAAGAACATAATGTTTGGCAGTGTTTCTTAATACTTTCACACCATTTCACTGTCGATATAAAGTTCCATCATATTTATATGCTTGTATGTTAATAATAGATCCCTCCACTGGAAAGATCATTTTTTTGTCTTTTTTTATTTCAGACAAACCAACCTCCCTCTATGGGATGCTTTTAAAATAAATAAATCAATACGAAGTAAATAAAAAAATACAGCTGAGATAAAGAGATTAATAAGTAATATTGAAAGAAATTTTAAAAACAACGCATGTATATTTTTACATATAAATTATAATTTAAAAAACAAAAACTATTAGCAGATAAAATTTTCATTTTTTACCTATAAAACAAACAAATTAGTAAAAATCATTTTTTTATATATATTCTTTATTAAAAAACTCCTATTCAAATAATATTAAATATTTAATAGTTTATTTTAGTATTATTTTATTATGAAGCAAACAATATATAATAAAAAAATATCAATTGTGTTAGGCATAACATGAATAGTGTCAGTCATAATGCAAATTATGTTTATATCAGCAATATTTCCTTGGCTAATAATTAATTTTGAAAATAGAATTATCAGCGAAGTATTACTTTCATTGGTGATTTCATCGATTATTATCTTTTCAATATGTTTAATTTTAGTTATTATCTTTTATTTAAAATTTAAGAAAAGTTGCTGCCATCCGCTTTATAGATCAAAAATATTGTTTGGAATATACATAATGTCTTACGGAGCTTTTTGATGTATTAAATATTGAGTCTATTTAAACAAATTAACTAAGAACAATAAAACTGAAAATGATGATATTGAGGAACAAAAACAAATTAAAAATAAAGAAATCGAGATGATAATTTCAGAGAAAATGAAAAATATTGCTGATAATAATTTGGATGAAAATAATAAAAACACATAGATTTCCAACCATTTTATCCAAATTAAATGCAGTATTTACTATAATTTAATTAGTAGGCAATTTGTTTGTCTACCAAGGAGATTTATGTACAAATATAAAGCGAAATTAATAGTTAACCAAGAGGTTATTGCTGAAGCCAATTCTCTTGAGGATATAGAGGCAGCAGTTCTTGGATATCGTCGTAAACAAAAAAGTGGTCTTCACACAAGCGGTAATGAAAAAGTTGAAATTATTCACGTTGAAAGAGACTCACTTAAAGGAAAACATAAATCCAAAGAAACAATATTAAAAGTGGTTTAACCACCTTATATGTTTGAACAGCAGATTATTTTCTGCTGTTTTTTGTTAAAATAAAAATCATGAGATTGAGATATGACAACAACGCTATTGATAAATTAAATGCTTCTAACTATTTAATTAAATATAACGATCAAAAAATAAAATTGAATACTAAAACAGTTGTTGAGATAGGTATGGGCAAGGGGGAAATGCTCGTTGAAATGGCTAATTATTGCAGAGATAAGCAATTTATTGGTTTAGAAAAATATGCAACTGTTGCTGCTAAATGTATAAAAAAAGCAGACGAATATAAACTTACTAATTTCTCTATTTTATTGGCTGATGCTTCAAAAATTGATGAAATATTTACTGGACAATGTGATGAGATATGATTAACTTTTAGTGATCCATGACCAAAAGCTAGACATGAAAAAAGAAGACTAACGCATAGCCTTTTTTTAAATAAATATAAACTTATTTTATCTAACGACGGAATACTAAAAATAAAAACTGATAATGATGATTTTTACAATTACTCGTTAGAAAGCTTGCAAAACAATAATTGAGAAATTATAGTGTGTGGCAATGACTTACATTCATCAAAATTTAATGCTTATAATTTTCAAACAGGCTATGAAAAAAAGTGGTCATCAAAAGGCAAAAACATTAATTTCATTTTTGCTAGAAAAACGAATAATAATTAAAAAATTATTATAATAATGAATTATGAATAAAGAAAAAAAATTGAAGTCGCAGGATAAAAAGAAGCCTACTTTTTTTAATGTCTTATGATTTATTATTTTTTCATCATTTATAGGTTTTGGTGGCGGAAATGCTTTACTGCCTATTTTTAAAAGATATTCTGTTGATAAATACCATTGATTAACAGAAAAAGAATTTGAAGAAAATGTTATATTGACTAATATGCTTCCAGGAGCATCTGTTATACAAGCACTGAGCTATATTTCGTTCAAAACTTTAAATTTTTGAAAAGCAACAATTGTCGTATTTTTTGGTATTCTTCCACATGTTATTTTTGCCTTTACATTATTTTATTTTGCTCAATATTTACCATTACAATATTTATTTACTATTGAAGTTGCGGTTATCTCAACAATTATTGGGTCACTAGTTGTTTTTATTTTCAATTATGTAAAAAAAGGTACCAGAGTACTAAGAGCACAAATCTGGTCTTGTTTATTTTTATTAACTTTAATTTTTACACTATTTGTGCCTGCTCCATATAATATGCCAATTATTATTATGGCTTTTATAATTATTTCTTTTGCAATTATCTTTTTTGTCAAAAGAAAAATTAATAAAAACCAAGTAAATAAAAATTCCGATTTGCTTAATAATAAGGAGGAAAAATAATGACCTTTTTATTATTATTGACAACCTTAGCATTAATTACTTTTGTGAGTTTTTCTGTTTTTGGCGGTGGGCAAATTTTTATGCCAATTTTTAAATGATTATGAACTTTTTTAAATTCGCATTTTCATACAGGTATTGATAATCAAATGATATCAAACCTTTTTACAATTAGCAATGCTACTCCTGGCGTATTTTCAACCAAGCTAGCTTTTGCTACTGGTTATTTAGTTGGACATAATCAATGATGAGGTTTCTTGTTTTGTTTTATTACATATTTAGTATTTGTGTTGGTACCAATTTTGGTTATGTATGGTGCAATGAAACTTATTGCAAAAAAGCAAAATTCGCCTTTTTTACAGTCATTAATGAAAATTATGAACCCAGTTATTGTCGGCATTATCGGAGCATTAATATTACAATTATTAATAGGAATTATGCTTCCACAAATTATTTTCAACGATTCAATTAAAGAATATGCTAAATGAAATATCGATAGTAAAAAGTCAGTTTTCTTTTCAGGTCACAGAATTCCTATTTTAATAATTTACGTTATTTTTACTGTGGCGATTTCAGCAATCTTATATTATAAAAAGTTCCCTGTTTTGCCATTAATTATATTTAACATAGGCATAGCTTTATTAGTTTTCAGTCCATGAGTTTAAAAATGAAGCCATTCATATTTATTTAATATAATTACATAGTTATGATTCAATTAGAAGTTAAATACAAAGAAAGAATTGATAAATATATTAGTGATAATAGTGAAATTTCGCGTAATGATGCAAAAGCATTAATCGAGCAAGAAGCAGTTTATATTAATGATCATAAATTTGTACGAAAGGCAAATTATATGGTGAGAGAAGGCATGATTATAACAGTCATGAAATTGCTGGAAAAAGAAAGTAATATTAAAGCAATTGAGATGGAAATTAATACTGTTTATGAAGATGATGATTTAATCATTGTTAATAAACCATCAGGTCTTGTAGTTCATCCTGCGCCTGGACACGTTAATGATACATTAGTTAATGGTCTCATGCATCATTTCAAAAATAATTTATCAGATGTAAATGGATTATTAAGACTTGGGATCGTTCATAGAATTGATAAAGATACAAGTGGACTTTTAATCATTGCAAAAAATAATGATGTTCATAATAAGCTTACTAAAATGCTTAAAAATCATGAGATACATCGTTCATATATTGCTATTTGTAAGGGGATTTTGGAAAATAAAATAACAAAGGTCAACTTACCAATTCAAAGAGATCTCAAGGATCGCAAGTCGATGTCAGTTCATAAAGACGGTAAAGAAGCAATTACATATATTTATCAATTGAAAAGTTTTTACATAGATAATGAACCTTATTCATTAGTAAGATGTGAATTAGAAACGGGTAGGACACACCAAATTAGAGTCCATCTAGCGTATATTAAGCATCCAGTTTATGGAGACCCATTGTATGGCAAAAAAGTTGATGAATTTAACCAAAGATTGCACGCTTATAAATTAAGTTTTAATCACCCCATTACTAATAAACTAATTGAAGTTTATGCTGATGTGCCAAAAAAATTTGAAGTTGCTGATTTTGATTTTAGTTCATTAAGCTCATTAAAATAAATTAAAAAATAAATTAATAATATAAATATAATATAAATAATCTTATGAATATATTAAGGAGAATCAATGTTTAATAGAAACTTTAGATTTGAAACAAGTTTTGATGATTTGTGGAAACATGAAAAAACGACATTTAGACCAATTTTTATAGTGACCTTTGTTTCGTTTTTATTATTTGCACTAACATTTATTGTAAATGCAACATTAGCGCTTGTTTATATTGAATCAATTAAAAATTATATAAATATAAATTCAAATATACCAAATAAAGAATTATCAATTAATGCTAGATTAATTGGAATAATTGTTAATTATGCTTTTGGCTTAACTACACTAATAGTCTTAGGCTTTATGATTGCTTCTGTGGTCAAAGGTTATAGAAAAAAGAATTTTTCTAAGATTTATACTTGACCAGTTACTGTTTATTTTGTGATTTTGATTTTTCATATTTTTCAAACAGTTATGACTTTCTTTGGGCTATCAAATGTCATAAAATCATCAGGAGTTGCTGGTTATGATCAATATAATACTATTCAATTAGTTTTTGAAACCTTATCAACAATTATTTTATCCTTAGCTTATTTTATATTTATTAGAAAATATGTATTGATCAAGTTTGCTTATGTAAATATTCAAAAAATGATAGATGCTCAACAACAAATAAATGAAAATCCTGAACTTAAAGAATTGTTTAAAAATATTGAACAGGCTTTTAATATGAGTGGTGTTTCGCAAAGCACATTTAATTTTGGAACTGAGAATACGAGCGAAGTTAAAAAAGAAAAAGCTGATGATGAAGTATCAGAGCAAGCAAATCAACGAAAATCTAATTATGAAAAGTTAATGAATTTACCAAATGAAAAAATTTATAATGCTGCTGAAAAACTTTATATTTCAGGTTATCGTAATATGGAAAAAGCAACATTGGTTAATCTTATTTTAGATATTCTCGACAGACAAAAAGCTAAAAAAGAGCAAGAAGATACCTCAGTAAAAGAGAACAAAAAACCTGATGATGAAGTTGTTGTTGAACCTAAAGAACCAACTTTTGATTTAGATAAAGACAATGAAAACAATAAAAAAGATGAGCAAAACTAGCTCATTTTCTTTATACATATAGGAGATTTATGCTCAACTTTGAATCTATTAAATGTGCTAATTATAAACTTATAGCAGGACTTGATGAAGCTGGCAGAGGCTGTTGTGCTGGACCGCTGGTAGTAGCTTGTGTAATAATGCCAAAAGATTATCACAATGATTTAATAAATGATTCTAAAAAAATCAGCCCAAAACTAAGAGAATGTCTTTACAATGAAATCATAAATAATGCAATTGAGTATCAAATTATTACACTGCCTGCTAGTTATGTTGATAAAAATAATCCTAAAAAGGCTTCAAGAGATGGAATGCTCAAATGCCTTTATAACCTTGCTAACAAGCCTGATTTAGTAATTACAGACTTTGAGCATATTGACAATTTATCTATCCCACAGATTAATTTAGTAAAAGGAGATTCTATTAGTTTTAACGTAGCATGTGCTTCGATTTTAGCTAAGGTTTCAAGAGATAGATATATGAATCAGATCGATTCGAAATATTCAGTTTATGATTTTAAAAGCCATAAAGGTTATTGCACTCAAAAACATAATGCTATGATTGAACGATATGGTATATGCCCCGAACATAGACTAACTTATAAAAATGTTGCTAAGGCGCTTGCTGTTTATAATGCAAAATTAAAAAAATAGAAATAAAAAATTTAGCTTATTTAAATTAGTTAGAGTTATTTTTTATATATAGAAAAAAATATTTTTCTATATAATAATTTTGCTAATTATTTGGCGGATGTGGTGAAGCGGTTAACACAGCGGGTTGTGGTCCCGTCATGCGAGGGTTCGAATCCCTTCGTCCGCCCCATTTTTTTTATTTCTTTTTAAATAATAAGTAAAATTAAGTTATGAATCTAATGCCTGAATTGTATGAAATTAAAAAGTCTAAATTTTATAGCTATATTTATGAAATAAATTCAAGAGAGGAAATTCAAACTCTTAATGAGCAATTAAAAAAAGAACACAAAAAAGCTAGACATATTTGCTATGCTTATACTTTTTTTGAAAACTCTTCACAGAATTCAGGCTTTAATGATGATGGCGAGCCAAGTGGAACAGCAGGTCGCCCTATTGGCAAAGCTATTGAAATCAAAAATATTAATAATATTGTAGTCTTTGTCATTAGATATTTTGGCGGTATTAAATTAGGTGCTGGTGGTTTAATTAGAGCATATAGTAAAAGCGCTCATTTAATCATAGATAAGTATATAGAATCTAAAAAAGGGAGCTAGAATGATTGCTATTATAGGGAAAATTGCCGTTGGTAAAACTTTTTTTAGTAATAAATTAATTCAAAAAGGTTTTACGGTTTTTAATTGCGATGATTTTTTCAATCATAGTTATTTAAAAAATAATGATTGCTACATGAAAATTAATTCTGAAATTGGTAGCTTTTTAAATGATGAAAATGGTATTTCAAAAACCAAAATTAAGTCATGAATTTCCCAAAATCCCAACAATATAGATTTATTAGAAAAAGCCATTTATCCCATACTTTTTAATAAGTTAAAAATAGGAAAATTTGATTTTGTTGAAATTCCAAAAATAATAGGAAAAAACTTTGACTTTTCTAAACTTTTTGATAATATTGTTTGCCTTGAAACACCAGACAAAATTAGAGCTAAAAATCTAGAAAAAAGGAATGTGGATAACTTCACAAAAAAAGCAATAAGTGCACAAAATGCCCCTTTTTTAATAAAAAATGCGCTTTTTGGCACTATTCCTATTGTTAATATCTATGCTAATAACTTCAATAATGACGTCTTATTTGAATTAATTTTAAAAATAATTTCTCCAAATTTATAAAATAGATTTAAGACATTATTTTTTAATCAATTTAGGAGGTGCTTTACGATGTTAAAATCATTAAATTATCCTTTTTTTACTGTGCAGAATTCTGCATCAATTAGCAGTGTGGATTTAAAGAACCTCCGCAAATTTTATGCGCCGATTTTAGGTAGCGAAGCTATTTTACTTTATGAGTATCTTAGGGACTTAACGCATGTTGAAACACATGAAGCAAATTTCTTTGATTTTGATAGTTTTACATACCTATTAAATATGGATATAAAAGTATTAAATAATGCAAGAATTAAATTAGAGTCAGTTGCTTTATTGAATACTTTAATTGATGAATACAACCGCAAAACCGTTTTTATTTTGGAAAAACCATTAGATGGTGTTGGTTTTAGAAAAAACTTGTTGTTAGCTAATAAACTAATTAAAACTATGGGGCAACAAAATTTTGAAAGATTAATAGGCAAAGAAAAGAATGCTTATTTAGCTAAAGCAAAATACTTACTTGATGCATCAGCTAAATTTGATGAAGTTTTTGACCAAGACGAGGATCATGCTGATTCAATAGATTCTTATAATTCATCTGATACGTTACCTTTTGAACTAGATTCAACAAGAGGCGAAACACAAGAAATTAATTTATTTATTCAAGAGAAATTAGATTTAAATACCTTTGAATATCCTAATCCATATGAAGCAATCCTAAAAACAGATTCAAGATTTTTCTTTTCTCAAATTTCGGGTCAAATTCCTACCGGAAATATTGTTGATCTGATTAAGTTTGCTAGAAGCAAGGGACTTAGTGATTCATGTATCAATTTAGTCTT
Source organism: Mycoplasmopsis primatum ATCC 25948 (assembly GCF_000702785.1). Lineage (GTDB taxonomy): Bacteria > Bacillota_I > Bacilli_A > Mycoplasmatales > Metamycoplasmataceae > Mycoplasmopsis > Mycoplasmopsis primatum. The sequence continues at coordinate 24,587 of NZ_JNJV01000001.1, forward strand.
TTACTACGCTTATGAAACAAACGACAAAATAAATTATTCATATGTTAAAAAAATCGTCTTAGATTTAATTAATAAAAAATTATTTTCATTTCAACATATTGAAAAACATTTAGACAATTTAATGGGTTATAAAAATCGGAGCACAATTTCTAAAAAAGAATTATACAAAGCTACATATTTAAAATCATTATCTTCATCTACTAATCCTAATATAGTAAATGAACAAAATCAAGATGTTTGAATTGATGATTAAAAGGGGCAATATGAAGGAAAGCAAAAAAACACAAATCAATGTTGAACTGTTAGATAAAACACAGGATCAAGTTGAAGCTAAGGCACTGAAAATAATTAAGTCTCATCCTAAAATTAGAAAACTCATTGAACATTTAAACATAAGTGATGAGGAAATTTTAGATAATATTGTTGATTTTTTAAATGTCAAAGACTCTATCGAATGCCCTAATATTTATCCTTGAATTTATAATGTAGGTAGAAAAAAAGGCATTTTATATATTAAAAAAATAGCAGCCAAAAATAATTTTGCTAGAAATGTGATTAGAAGCGTTAATTTAATTCTTACTGATATAAATAATCCTAATATAGATTGTAAATTGAGCAAAATGAGAACTACTGCTAATGGCAGAAGGAAGTTAGTGGCTAAAATTAAGGAAGTTAGAGAACTCTTAGAGAAAAAGAAGCCATTAAACGGAATAAAAAATATTTATATTTATGGCGCTAATGGCACAGGCAAAACATATATTGGTAGTGCTATGGCAAATAGTTTTTCATCACGTGGTATATCCTCAGCATATATAAGACTTGCTGATTTATTTAATTTCCTAAAATCTAAACTCAACAATAGTATAAGTATTAATAAAATATTAAATCAATTAAAAAATGTATCTTTTTTAATTATCGATGATTTAGGTTTTGAAAAGCACAATAACTGATTTAAATATGATTTCTTTTACGAAGTAATTCAATATAGAAATCAAAAAAACAAAATGACTGTATTGTTAAGCCCATTTAGCCAACTTGAGTTGGCACAATATTATAGGAAAATAGAAGATGATATGACTCAAAAAGTTAAACTCGAGTCATTAATTCATGAAATAAGTGATAATTTTGATGAGTTTTGCATTAATGAAAATCTTCAAACCATGAGTTAAGAAAATGAAAGCATATTTTTCATTATTCTATAAAATATTTTTATGAAGTTTTTAGCACATAGCATTATTGACAATGTCCAAGCTGTTGATCATTCATATGAAGGCCTAGGGGTAGTTAAGATAGAAAACTATCCGATTTTTGTTGATAATTTATTGCCTTATGAAACAGCAAAAATTATTGTAAAAAAAAGCAACTCAAATTTTAGTTTTGCTCGTGTTATTGAGAGATATAATAATTCGCCCTTAAGAGTAGATATTACGAATCAAAAATTAATGCAATCAGGAGCAACAGCACTAGCTAATATCAGTTATACTAATCAATTAAAATTTAAGCAAAATGTAGTTTTGCAATTGTTTAAAAGAAATCTGAACTATATTAATGTTTTAGAAATATTACCAAGCGAGCAAGTTTGAAGGTATAGAAATAAGTTTTCTGTCTTTTGTAAAATGGTCGGAAGCACCATTAAAACAGGGTTATATGAAAAAAACACACATGATTTAATTGAACAATATTCTTATGAATTAGTGACTGAAACAATGGAAAAAATTTTACTATGGCTAAATAAAAATCTTGGTAATTATAAGTGTTTTGTCAAAAATCATAATCTTATTCAAAATATAACAATAAGAGAAAGCTCATTAAATAATAATACCTTTTTAATTTTTGATGTCATCGAATCATTTGATTTACCAACCAAGTTTATTAAAGATTTAACACACTTATTTCCTAATATTGTCAATATTTTTATGGTTAAAAACCAAGGTATTGTTTACCAATATAATAAAAAGAACGTATCATTAACAGATAAAATAGGCTCTTTAAAGTTCAAATTTAGTTGAAATAGCTTTTTTCAAATTAATGCATTTCAAACATATAATTTATATGATTTATTAATTAATAATCTAAATATTGATGCTAATAAAACTGTAATAGATGCTTATTCAGGCGTTGGCACAATTTCGCTTTTTTTAGCCCAAAAAGCAAAAAAAGTTTATGGTCTTGAAGTTAATACTGATGCAGTTGAAAATGCCAAGGAAAATTCATTAATTAACAATATTCAAAATGTTGAATTTTTAGCAGGCGATGTAATAAAAACTATTGAAAAAGTTAAAGATAATATTGATATAGTTGTAGTTGATCCGCCACGCGCTGGAATGAGTTCGAAATTTTTATCAAAATTAGTTGCGCTCCGTCCAAAAGAAATAGGTTATATAAGTTGCAATCCACATACATTATGTAGAGATTGTGTTTTATTAAAAAGACATGGATACGAACTAGTTTATTTGAAACCTTGTGATATGTTTTGTCAAACTCATCATATTGAATGTGTAGCAATTTTAAAATTAATAAAATAATTATTATCCTATAAAATAGCCTTATTTGTAAATGCCTATAAATAATATTTTCCATAATATTAATGTAAAATTAAAAAATATGAAAATGAATTATATTATATATAGAAACCAAAAAATGCCTATTTTTGTTGTTGATAATAAATTAGACACGACAATACTATTTTTGCATGGGCTTAATTCTAGCAGTAATTTTATTAATAAAATGTTAGATTTTAAACAAAATTTCAATATTGTTGCTGTTAATTTACCAGGCAGCAAATTTGCACCAGCTATCGATGCCGAAGAAATCACATTAGAAAGCTGAATTGAATTTAGTCAATTAGTTTTGAATTCTATCAAAACTAAAAAGATTTTAATTCTAGCGCATTCTATGTCTGGTGGAGTTGCAGTTGAACTAGCAAAAGACCCCAGAGTTGAAAAAGCGATTATGTTATCAACTATCAATCCATCTATGGAGAATAATAAATCTTATAAATTATTAAATAGTGTTATAGGACCAGAAAAAGGTAAACCAACCTTTTTTGGAAAATTATTTATATGGGGCGCCAAGTTTTCTAAAAAAGGAAAACAATTAGTTAATTCATTCACACGCGAAGGAAAATGATATAACCTTCTAGAAAAATATATTTTAAAACCTGAATATCTTAAAAAACTTGATGAACTATATAAAAAATATGCAAATAAATTAATATTCATAGTAGGTGATAAAGATGGCATAATAGGTACTGATAATTTTATAAAATATGGAACCGATTTGGGATGCATGGTTGCTAAAATAGGAAGCACACACTCACCAATTAAAACAGCTCCTGAACAAATTAATAGTTTTTTAAATCTTATTGTTAACCCTAAAAAACGTTTTTGATTTTTTAATAAATTTATTACATTTAGTAAAAATATTATGGAAGTTAATAATAATTTAAATGATGAATCTGATATAGCATCATTAGAAATTTATCATGAATTAGAAAATAATATTGAGCAAGACAAGGAAGAATAATTATTATGGAATATATACAATTTGAACAGGAATTAAAATCACAGCTGCTTAATAATAATGCTCGAAAACTTATTTACAAATTGGTTGAAGCACCATACAGGTTTTATTCAATTTTAAGTCCATTAAGTTTTCGCACGAAGCTCGAACAGGCTTTTTATCGTTCACAAGAAAATAAATATTATAAATTTTTAACTTCATGTGCTTCCAATTTATTTGCCAAATATGGCTATAAAATAATGGAAAATAAAATTTCTATCACTAAACCAATTGAAGACAATCCCGAAACCTATATTGTTCAAACGGCTTCATTTACTCATTTATTTCAAAATGAAGAAGATAAAATAATTTATGCAATTTTACAAAAGAAAAGAGACGTCTATTCTGCAAAAGAATCTATTAAATTATTAGATAAATTTAAATCTAATTTGTTAATTTTGGCCCAAGGTTATCAAGATTATACAATTAAAGGTTACTTATGATTCGTAGAATCAGAATTTAGAAAAAATGAGAGTTATTATCACTCAAATAGTGTCGTTCAAGAGGAAGATTCCATCAAATATAGTGCTAGATATGCTTCTGAAATATTTAGAGATTTTGATCATCGTGAAGATTGAGATGAAATAGAGCTGCATATTGAAAAATTTAAGAGACAAAATTATTTAGATTTTATTGAATTACCAGATTTAGATACAAGTCAAGAGGCGCTTGAAGCCCTTGTGGAATTAAGTGATTCAGCATGAGAAAAGCTTAATTCACCAACGCCAGCATATATAAATGTAAGAAAATCTGTGTTTAATGAGGCAAATGAAAATTCTAATTTATTTAAGGCTATTGCTTTAAGAGAAATAAAACTTAAAGCTATTGATGAGGATGAGTTTAAGTTAGAATCTATGAGATTAGAAAATAGAAACAAACAGTAGGCAATATTTCAACTTTCTTTATTTTATTTTGTTAAAAAATCAAATGATCTATTTGATTTTTTGTTTCTGAATTTTCTTAATTTGCCTATAAAACAATAAAAAAATGCTAAAAAGCATTTAATTATAAATTGTCAATTTCTTCTATTCTTGATTGATGTCTTCCACCTTCATAATCTGTTTTTATGTATTCATCAATCATTGCTTTGGCTTCTTCTAACTTAACTTGTCTGCCACCCATAACTAGAACATTAGCATTATTGTGTAATTTTGCTAAATTAGCATCTTCAACAGTAACAACACGTGCTGCTCTAATGCCTTTGTGTCTATTAAGAGCGTATGAAATTCCTAAGCCTGTTCCACATAAACCGATCCCAAATGAGACTTCTTTATGATTTAGCAAATAATTTGCTAGTTTATGACCTTGTTCAGCATATGAAATAGATTTTGATCCATCAGCTGGTCCCAAGTCAACTACGTCATATCCTATTGATTTTATATAGTCTTTTATATCATTTTTTAAATCGCAACCACCATGGTCGCTAGCAACAGCTACAGTAGCTTTTTTATTCACAATATTTCTCCTTATAAAATAATTAAAATATATCAATAAATAATAACAAGATTTTAGTCAGTATAGAACAACAATATTCACATTATTTATAAAAAATAAAAAAATGAAAATATTCAGCGATTATTCTCATTTTTTATCGCTTTTATTAAACTTCATAATTATTAAACTTTTAAAATTATGAAAATCAAAAAACAAGAAGATCAAAAAGACTGTGGACTTTATGTATTAAATTCATTTATCCAATTTTTTCATCACAAAGAAATAGATATAAATTATTTTAAACTTAATTGTTCATATGGTAAAGATGGTATCAGTTTATTAAACCTAAAAAATATTGCTAGCAATCACGGACTTAGAATTAATTCTTATACTGGTGATTTTGATGCCTTATTGTCACTAGACAAAACAAATTTACCACTGGTGCTTTTGCTTAATAGAAATGGTATTGGGCACTATGTTATACTAACAAAAATTAAAAACAACAAGTTTTATATTTTGGACTCAGAATTTGGAGCACTTATTAAAATGAGTGAGCAGGAATTAAAAAATCAATTTGCTAATGTAGTTATTTTTGTTGAACCAATTAGTTTTGAAAATAAGAAAGGTAAATTCCTAATTGAAAATAAAATTAAAGATTTAATTTCAAACAGAGGTTATATTTATCCATTGTTAGTTGCCGCTCTTTTAAATTTAGTTTTATCATTTAGCTCAACGTTTTTTATCAAAATTGTTTTTGACTTTATTTTGCCAAACTTTTTAAATAAAGCACTGATAGCGATTTTTATATTATTTGTTTGATTAACACTAATTAAATTTATTAATTTATATTTTAAAAGCTATCTGATAAATAAAATTTCCAATAGGATATATCTTAATTTGAATCAAGAGTATTTCTCTAAGCTTCGAAATACTTCTATTAACAATCTATCTAAATTAAACAATTCAGAGTTTTTTAAACGGGCAAGTTTTCTACATTATATAAGTGATTATCAAGCTAATTTTGGATACACATTCATTAGTGAAATTTTAAGTTTATGTTTTTCATCTTTATTGTTAATATGACTCAATTATTTATTATTTGCTATTGTTTTTGGTATCACTATATTAATTTTGTTTTCTAATTTAATTTATCAATACAAAATTGAAAACAGATATATGAAATCTATTCAAATATCATCTGAAAAGGTTCAAATAGATCTTGACTATATCAACTCAAAAGAAAATTTTAGTGACTATGGTTTTACAGAACATTTAAATTTTTTACAATACAATAGGACTATAAAGCAAAAACAGGATGAACAAATATTATTTAATTACAACAACAATAATGGTCTTTTAAACAACTCTATTATCAACAATATTTCGAATATAGTTATATTTGTTTCTACTTTTTTAATTATTAGAAATAAATTAACTAGCGGAGATATGATGATGTTTTTAACTAGTATATCGTTCTTTATTAACCCGCTATTATCTATGTCTAATCTATTTGCTTCAAAAGCTTTAATGAAAAACTATGTTAATCAAGTCAATTTTGTGTTTAATTTACCTAAAAAAGAATTATTTGATAAAGGAATAATTATTGATCAAATTGACAACATAAAATTAGAAAATATTAAATTTGGCTATGAAGAGGGCAATAATATTTTAAATATTAATAAATGCGAAATTAATTCAAATATATGTATTAAAGGAGACAATGGTTCAGGCAAAAGTTCAATAGCAAAATTAATAAAAGGCGACTTTGATAACTACACAGGAACATATGAAATCAATGGTATAAATGTTAAACATATAAATTTTGAAGATCTAAGAAGAAAAATAGTTTATATAGGTAATAACTTCTATATTCCAAATACAAAAATTATTGATTTTATCACTGATAATAACAGAGAAAAATTAGAAGAGTTGAATAAAAACATTATCAAATATAAATTGTTAGATGTGCTAAATAAAGTTAATGTTAATTTAAATATTCATGTAAATAATAACGCTGGTAATTTGTCCAGCGGTCAAAAGCAAATCATTTTATTACTAAGATTATTCTGTCAGAAGTATAAATTAATAATTTTAGATGAGGCTTTTGAAAATATTGATGTCGATACATCATTAATTTTTAGAAAGGCTATTAAAAAATATCAAAATGATGCTAGATATATTGAAATTAGTCATAACAGCAATTATATTAACAAAGGAAAGGTTGTAAATTTTAATGAAGTTAACCAAAATATCTAAATGATTTTGATTGTGATTAATTATTATTTTAGTTATATCAATAGCCACATTAGTTTCCATTTTTATCTATAAAATAGACAAAACAGAAAAAATAAAACTTTATATAGATGAGCACAAAATGATGCATTTAATAGGCAATAATAAGTTAATTTATTCACTTAAAGAAGGTCAAAAAATAATGCTCCAAATTAACAATAAAAACTTCGAAATCTTTATAAATTTCATAACAATTCAGAAAAATAATGCATTGTTAGATATAACAACTGATAACTATGAACTTTATGATTTGATTAAAAAAGATATGACACTCGATGCTAATCTTTTTTATGGACAAACCACCTTATTTAAACTATTGTTTGGCAATATTTAGCTATTAAAAAAAACTTCATAATTTTAATATAATATATAACTATATGGTTCAAGTGAATATAAATGTTGAAAATGGCAAATCATTCAATTTCAAAGACGAATATGAAAAAATTCTATCTAATTTACAAGAGTATTTTCATTTAAAAAACAAAGATGTTTATGTAGATGTGTCTATTGTTGATAACCAAAAAATTCAAAAGTTAAATAAACAATATAGAGGCAAGGATTACGCCACTGATATTTTATCTTTTGACTTTGGTGACAGAGAAGTTTATAAAGATTTACCTATTTTATTATTAGGCGAGTTAGTTATAAGCCATGAAAAAGTTGAAGAACAAGCTAAGGAATTTGGGCATTCATTAAAAAGGGAATACTGCTATCTTTATACACACGGACTTGTTCATTTAATGGGTTATGATCACGAAACTGAAACCGAAAGAACTGAAATGAATCAAATTGTCGATGATATATTTCTTCCACTTGGAATAAAAAGAGAGGAATAGTTATGGATGTTAAAAAACTTAGAGATTTATTAAAATATTCATATTGCCCATGATCAAAATTTAGAGTCGCTGCTATTGCTATTGATGAAAGTGGTAAGGAACATTATGGCGTAAATGTTGAAAATGCGGCTTTTCCGTCAGGTTTGTGTGCTGAGAGATCAGCTCTATTTGGTTCAGTAGCATATGGCGCAAAAGTTGGAACATTTAAAGAAATTCATATCATTTCAAATAGCGAAGATTTTATATCACCATGTGCTGGTTGCCGTCAAGTAATGACTGAATTTATGAAAGATGATGCTCTAATTTATCAATATAACAATACTGGTGAAAAATATAGGGTTGATAAAGTAATTGATTTGGTTCCTAGACCAATTAGAAATGATCAAATTCAATAATGAAAATATGTTTAGTTAGTATATTAGGCAGGCCAAATGTTGGCAAGTCAACATTGCTAAATAATTTGGTGAAGTATGATGTTTCAATCGTTACTAATGTCCCACAAACCACAAGAGACCAAATTGTTGGGATTTATGGCGATAGTGAGTATCAAATTGTGTTTGTTGATACTCCTGGCATTCATAAACCATTAAACTTACTGGGAGAATCTTTAAACAAAGAAGCGTTTAACTCTATTAATGACACTGATTGCATTTTATTTGTGTCCCCAATTAACGAATCTATTAAAGAGGGTGATAAATTAATTCTTTCTAAAATTGCAAATGTAAAAAACAAAATTGCTATTATTTCAAAAATTGATTTAGCTAAGAAGCCATCTGATATTCAGCAAAAAATTGATGATTTGCAAGAATACAACTTTTTAAAAATATTATCTGTATCTGACAAATATCCAAAAGCAATTGATGATTTATTAGAAATCGTAAAAGAATTTGCTTATGATGGTGAGCCTTTTTATGATGCTGATTATGTGACTGATAAGTCTATGAGATTTATTGCCAAGGAAATTATTAGAGAAAGTGCTATCAATTTATTGACTGATGAATTGCCCCATTCCATAGCTGTTGAAGTTTCAGACTTTATTGAAACAGATGAGAGAATAGAAATCAACGCTTTTATTTATGTAAAAAAGAATTCCCAAAAAGGCATTTTAATTGGCAAGGGTGCATCAATGATTAAAAAAATTGGAACTAATGCAAGAATTAAAATGCAAAAGCAATTTGATTCCAAAATAGTTTTAAATCTTAAAGTAAAAGTAGCTAATAAATGAGTAGACGATCAAAAGACATTAAAAAAATTTGGCTATAATTAAAATATAAATTAGTTATTGAAAAAATAAATGAGGAAAATATGAATAGAACTAGACTAGATAAATTATTTGAAGATAAACCAATTGATTGTATTGTTTCAAATGCACCACAAACAAGATTATGATATGCTGGCGTTCAAACAACAGATGGTTATACCATTATAGAAAAAGATACTGCATACCTTTTTGTAGATAGCAGATATATTGAATATTGCTCAAAGAAAGCGAAAAATGTTGAAATTAGATTGCTTAATGGTAATTCATTAGTTGAATTTTTTGACCAAAAAGCCTATAATAATGTTGTTTTTGAAAAAGATTATATTACTTTTGAACAATTTGATATTCTTTCAAAAATGATTAAACCCGAAAAAATTGGTTGAATATATGGACAGGAATTAAGAATTCAAAAATCAAAAGAAGAGATTGCTACCATGCAAGAAGTAGTTAATATTTCATTAAAAGCTTATGATGAATTATTAAAATGAGTAAAACCAGGCATGACTGAAAAAGAGGTTGCTGCTAAACTAAATTATTTAATGAAATTAAATGGAGCAGATAAAGAAAGTTTTGATGAAATTATAGCTACTGGAGCTAACTCTGCTGAACCACATCATCATCCAACAGACGCCGTATTACAAAATGGGGATTTATTAAAATGTGACTTTGGAGCTTTATACAAAGGTTACAGCGCTGATATAACAAGAACATCAATTTTAGGTGGAGAGTCTAAGTGCAAAAATCCTGAAAAAATAAAGATCCTCAATATTGTTAAAGAGGCAGCACGCCTTGGACGTGAAGCAGTTAAACCCGGTATCAAAGCATGAGAAGTTGACAAAGTATGTAGAGACTACATTCAAAAACAAGGATATGGCCCATATTTTGTTCACTCTACAGGCCATGGTTTAGGTATTGACGTTCATGAACTTCCATATGTTAGATCAAATAGTAATTACACTCTTGAACCAGGAATGATTGTTACTGTTGAACCAGGAATTTATATCCCAGGTGTTGGCGGAGCAAGAATCGAAGATGATGTTCTAGTAACTAATCAAGGTCATTATGTTTTTTCAAGACCAAACGAAAATCCAATTAAGGCCTAAAATAATATTTACATATCTATTTAAAATATGTCTAATTCCTCAAAAGTGTTGAATTAGGCATATTTTTACATCGTTTTTTTCAATTTTTCTTATAATTAAAAACATTATGAAACAATTAGAAAAAATAACTCCACTTGAAGAAGATTTTGCAAAATGATATACTGATGTAGTAAAACAAGGACAATTAATTGAATATGGTCCAATTAAAGGGACACTTATTTTTAAACCTAATTCATATGGTATTTGAGAAAACATACAAAAGGAATTAAATGCTGCTTTTAAACCACTAGGAATTAAAAACGTTTACCTTCCTTTATTTATACCAGATAAATTATTTGCCAAGGAAAGAGATCACATCGCTGGTTTTAATCCTGAATTAGCAACTATTACAAAAGTAGGTGATAAAACATTAGATGAAAAAATATATATTAGACCTACTTCTGAGGTTTTATTTGCTGATTTATTCAAAAAAATTATAACTTCTCATAAAGATTTACCTATTCTTTATAATCAATGAGCAAACGTTGTTCGTTGAGAAAAAACTACCAATCCATTCTTAAGAAGCAGAGAATTTTTATGACAAGAAGGACATACATGTCACAATAGCGCTCTTGAAGCCAGAAAATTTACTAAAACTATGATCAATATTTATGCTAAGTTTTTAAAAAATGTCTTAGCTATACCTACTATTATGGGTAAAAAAACGCCATTTGAAAAATTTGCTGGCGCTTGTTCAACATATACAGTTGAAGCTATGATGAAAGACGGCAAAGCGTTGCAAGCAGGAACTAGTCATTATTTAGCTCAAAATTTTTCGAAAAAATTTGAAATTATTTTTAAAAATACTCAAAATGAAGATGAATTTGTTTATCAAACTTCTTGAGGTGTCTCTACAAGAATGATAGGTGCCATCATTATGACTCATGGTGATAACAGAGGGCTTATTATTCCGCCAAAAGTTGCCCCTATTCAAGTAGATATCTTAGAGTTATTTGCAAATAAAGAACCAGAAGTACATAACTTCTGTCTCAATCTTTATCATCAACTTGAAAAAAAATTTAGAGTAAGACTTGATTCATCTGATAAATCACCAGGTTATAAAGCATCTAATTCTGAAATTCAAGGTGTTCCAATCAGAATTGAAGTTGGGCCTAAGGATATAAATAATAATTGTGTAACTATTGTCCGCAGAGACACCTTAGAAAAGACAATAGTTGAGTTAGCAAAAGTTAAAAGTTTTATTGCTGAATTACTTAAAAAGATTCATAATAATTTATATGATTGTGCAAAAGCAAGATTAGATAAAAATTTAGTGTATGCTAATAATTATGAAGATTTTCAGGTGAAAATTAAAGAGCAAAAATTTGTTATTGCGCCTTTTTGTTGTTCTGATGAAGCAGAACAAATTATCAAGGAGCAAACGGGCGCAACAACAAGATGTATTCCAAGACATCTTGATAAACCACTCGAACCGCAAAAGTGTATCTTTAAGCAATGTCAATCTAAGACAAACAAATACGTAATTTTTGCTAAAGCATATTAAAAGAAGCAACCACTTCTTTTATGATTTTATAGTTTTTAAGGAGAAATTATGTTAAATTTCATGGCTTATAATGCTCTAAATTACGCAATGACGGATTTGGAAAAATATAAGGCAGTTGCTGCCATTTTCAGATTAGAACAAGCGAGAGCAAAAATAGATGAAAAGAACTTTTTATTAACATCTAGCCGATATAAAATTGATCATCAAATAAAGTCATTTTATTCAAACAAATTTATGAAGGTTTTAAGTTCATTAAGTAAAAATTATAAGCATTTACTTGAAAATGAATTTTTAAAAGATAACGACTCATTTTGATATACTGATTTTTATTCGAAAACTACTTACTATAAATATCGTAAAAATGCTGTAAATGAATTTTTAATTTATTATTTTGAAGATGAAGAGTAAATAATGTATGCAGGAGAGATGCCTCTCCTGTTTTAATTTAACAGTTTTATAGTCTTAAAAGGCAAATATTTAATTATAATTTTATATAAAAAGTAGAGCAAATATGTAAGGAGTAATTATGACTAAAAAATTAACAAAAGAAATTTTTCTGAATTATGATCCAGTAGATAATTTCAAAATTCTTAGAGATGAATTTCATAAAAACGCCGAAAATTATTTTAATAATCAAGTTGTTAATTCAAAAATTAATAAACAAGAATGTATTGATTTAGAAAACAAATATATTAAATCAATGAAAAAAGTAGATAGTTTTTCAAAATTATTGAGAAAACATAAAGGTTTGTTTTTCTTCCTTATAGGACTAGGCATTTTAGCTGTTATTATTCTTATTTTTCTATTGGTTGATTATTTTTATCTAAATATGATTAGTGCTCCCGATTCCAAGTGGAAATCACTTATTATTGGCTGTCCAGTTACCATAATTGCTTTTATTACTAGTTTTGCCTTAGCATTCGGTATTTTTTACAAAAAAATGAAAAACTATGAAAAGATACTTAACAAGGAAAGAGTGATTGCTTATGATATTAAATACAAAGCAACTCAGGCTACTAAGGCATTAAACTATTTACTATCAAAATCAGGAATAAAAGAGTATTTATTACAAGAAACAATTCCAAATATTAAATTAAATAAATACTTATCTGACAATTGATTAAATTACTTTCTATCAAATTTTGGGGGCGATCCAGTAATTAAAAAAATAGAAAATTACTCATATAGAGGTCTTTACTCAGGTTCATTTTTTGGTTCCCCATTTATTTTAGTTAAAAAAAGAGGATGAAACTGAACTGAAAAAACATATACGGGCTCAAAAGTTGTCGCTGTTACAAAAATGGTAAGAGACTCAAACGGTAAAATGGTTGCACGAGTGGTCTATGAGACACTTACTGCATCAGTGACCAAAGATTTTCCAGGATTTACTTATGATACATTTTTATTATATGGGAATGATAATGCAGAAAACCTAGGTTTTACACATTATGCTCAATTTACTAATAAATTAAATGAAAAAGAGCTGGCCAAATTTTATAAAAAGAAGGAAAAAGAATTCAAGAAAAGATCTGATGCTGCTATAAAAAATGCTGGAAGTTTTACAACTATGGGAAATATAAATTTTGAAGCATTGTGGCATTGTACAGACCGTAATGATGAAAAAGAGTATAGAATGCTTTTTACACCTGTTGCTCAACAAAAACTTTCTAAATTGTTATTAGACAATGAAATTGGCTACGGCGATGATTTTGACTTTACAAAAGCCGGAAAAGTCAATTTAATTGAACCAGCACATATAGAATTTAGCCAAACAATTTTCAAAAATAAATTATCGTGCGAATCATTTTTATTTAATAAGATTTACGAACAATTTATGAATAATTATTCAAAATTCTTTAAATCGATTTACTTTACTTTTGCACCAATTATGTGTATTCCACTTTATATGAACAAAGAACACAAATTGCTAAATATTGAATTAAATGATAATTTATCATTTGCCGAACTTGAAAAATTTGCATTTTATGCTATTTATAATAAAGGAATTTCTGATTGAAGTGATACTGATGTTATAACTAATATAATTTCAAGAGAGCCACAAAATAATAAAGAATTAGTGGCCATTTCAGCACAAGGATTCAAGATTAGATCAAGAATTGAATATGTACCAGCGACTGACAGTAATGGCAAAATTCATATGATACCAGTTCCATGAGATGAATATATTTCAGTTGAAAAATCTTATAACATTGAAATATTAAAATCAAAATATTATGAAATTGATGTGGAATTTTTAAATCAAAATAGTATCAGTGACAGTGGCCAAAGTTTCTGATCTACTTTTGTTAAAATTCTTTAAAATAAATATATATTAAATACTAAGGAGAACAGTATGGCTAATCCACTTGACGAAACACAACAAAATAATGTTTTAAAAGAAGGCAGAGATGTTAATGTTATTAATAAACAAGTGCCTGTTACAGTAGGCGGAGGTTCAATCTTTTTCGAAGTTCTTTTATGACTTTTAGGAATTTTACCTGGCCTTATATTTATATTTGTAAAAATAAAAGCTAAATCATATTTACAAAAATTGGAACAAAGAGTTCAACATGGTGCATCACAAATTGATAATTATCTTGAACAAAGAGTTCAAATTCTTACTAATGCTGCATCGTTAGTAAACAAATCAATAGAACTTGATAAAGATGTAATGAAATCTGTTGCTGCCTTAAGAGGTGGAGTTACCACCAACGATAGCAATAGATCTGAAATTGCATCGCAAATTGAAGCAACATCGCAATCTATATTTGCTGGCCTAAGAGTGCAATTAGAAAGATACCCTGAATTAAAGTCACAAGATACTATTGTTGAAGCTATGGAACAAAATTCATACTTGCAAAAAGAAATTACAGCAGCAAGAGAAATTTACAATGATGCTGTTTTAAAATGAAATTCGGAAATTTTTGAATGACCTGCGAAAAAAATTGTTGCTGCTAGATCACACTATACAACTAGAATTCCATTTATAGCATCGGCAGAAGTTAAAGCCCAAGCAAGACAAAATTTCTTTCTATAGACAAATGCTTGTTTATGCTATTAAAAAAACAAAATGTGAATTATAGAAAACACATTTTGTTTTTATTTGCATGAAGTGAAAATTATCTAAACATCATTACTTTTTTAAATAATGTTTGATTATATTTAGCTATTAATTTTTTGCCATAAATAACAGATAAGACTCAATCTTTTAAATATTCTTTCTTATCATCTTCATTATCAAAAATCATATAGTTAGCTTTTATATGAATATCAGCGAATTTTAATAAGTTATTAACTTCATTAGTTTTTGCTCTGTCGAATATTGATTGCATTTTTACTATTAATGCATATTTTTTAATGATGTTTTTAACAATTGATGGACTGTTTTTAATGCCGTGTATTTTGGCTTTTGAATTTGATGAATTTTCAAAAATAGTAAATGCTTCTTTTGAAACGTTTATGTCAAAAGTGTTAAAAACAACTTCTGACCAGTCATTAAAAAATCTAGCAAAAATATCATTTTTATATCATTTTTTAATTTCTTTTTGAGTATTAATATCAAGATCTTTTCAATCATTTTTGTCATAATACATTGCTATTTCCTTGGTCTCATCATCACTAATATTTTCTAAGTCAGCTGACAGTATTTTTTGAATAGGCAATGCAATATTTTCAACAGATTTAGTGTCAAAATATTCATAAGATAATGTATAAAAACATTGTTCAAGATTCGTTTTAGCATTAACAATTTTTACATCAAAAGTTAGTAATTTTTGATTTTGAGCCTCGAAATTTGCAATATCTGCTGCCTTTGATAAAAATATTTCTCTAAGCAATTCCGTCGATGCCCTTAATATTAAAACACTTGAACTAACTGACGCAGAACTATTTTTTTGTATGCTTGCAATTTTTCTTTTTCACTCAATTGCTGGATACTCAATTTCTTGGATTTCTTTAACTGATTTGATTGTTAATTTATTATTCGTCATAAATTTATTATATTATTAAAAAATTTTTGTTTAAATAATCATTAAAGTTATTATTTCCACATTATATATATTAAACATATTCATATAGGTTTATATTTTATATTTCATTTATAATAGAAATATTATGTCATTAAAATTTATTTTTTAATTGATTAAGAAACTTTATAAGATAGGAGAAATATGAAAAAGAACTTAGAATTTGACACAAAAGAATACTTACAAAAAGTTGATGCTTGATGAAGAGCTGCCAACTATTTGTCTGTTGGTCAAATGTATTTAAGAAATAACCCATTGTTGAACAGACCATTAACTGCTGATGATGTTAAAGTTTATCCAATTGGACACTGAGGAACTGTTCCAGGCCAAAACTTTATTTATGCACATTTAAATAGAGCAATTAACAAATACGATTTAAATATGTTTTTTATTAGTGGCCCAGGTCACGGCGGACAAGTTATTGCCTCAAACACATACCTTGATGGTACATACACTGAACTATTTCCAAACGTAACAAAAGATGAAAAAGGAATGGCTCACTTATTTAAATACTTCTCATTCCCAGGCGGAACAGCAAGTCATGCTGCTCCTGAATGTCCAGGATCAATTCATGAAGGTGGTGAATTAGGATATTCACTTTCACATGCTGCTGGTGCTATTTTAGATAATCCAGATGTGATTGCTGCTGCAGTTATTGGTGATGGTGAATCAGAAACTGGTCCATTATCAGCAGGATGATTCATTAACTCTTTTATTAACCCTGCTAACGATGGTGCCGTATTGCCAATTCTTCACGTTAATGGTGGAAAAATTTCTAACCCAACAATATGATCTCGTAGAACAAATGAAGAAATTACACAATACTTTACAGGAGCTGGTTGATTCCCAATTATAGTTGAAGGCAACGAACCAGAAACAATGCATCAACTAATGGCTGATGCTATGGATGAAGCTATTGAAATGATTCAAAAGAATCAAGCCAAAGCTAGAAAAGCAGGTGCTGATAAAGCTAAAAGACCAGTATGACCTATGATTGTTCTTAAATCACCAAAAGGTTGAACTGGGCCTAAAACATGAAACAAGGAAGCAATTGAAGGAAGCTTCAGAGCACACCAAGTTCCTATTCCGGTTTCAGCTGAAAAAATGGAACATGCTGATGCGCTTGAAAAATGATTGAAATCATACAGACCTGAAGAATTATTTGATAAAAATGGTAAATTAAATTCAGCAATTGCTGCTATCGCACCTAAGGGCAAAAAGAGAATGGGTATGAACCCTATCACTAATGGCGGTATTAATCCAAAAGTTCTTAAATTAGGCGATTGAAGAAAACATGGACTTGATTTTGATACACCAGGAACAGTTATTAATCAAGACATGGTTACATTAGGTACATATTTAGGAGAATTATCTAAATTAAATCCAACAAACTTCAGAGTTTGAGGACCTGATGAACACAAATCAAACAGACTTTATGAAATGTTTAAGGTTACTAACCGTCAATGACTTGATAGAATTGACAAAAAGTTTGATGAAGCGTTAGCTCCTGCTGGTAGAATTATTGACTCACAACTTTCAGAACACCAAGCAGAAGGTATGCTTGAAGGTTATGTATTAACTGGTCGTCATGGGGTTTTTGCTTCATATGAATCATTTTTAAGAGTAGTTGATTCAATGCTTACTCAACACATGAAATGAGTAAAAAAAGCTATGGACATTCCTTGAAGAAAAGACTATCCATCATTAAATGTTATTGCTACATCTAATGCATTCCAACAAGATCATAACGGTTATACACACCAAGATCCAGGTCTTATTGGCCACTTAGCAGACAAAAGACCAGAATTAATTAGAGAATATCTTCCTGCTGATACAAATACATTATTAGCTACAATGGAAAAAGCATTTAGTGACAGAAATGTAATTAATCTTATCATTTCATCAAAACAACCAAGACACCAATTCTTTACAAAGGAAGAGGCTCAAGAATTAGTTGACAAAGGACTTAAAATTATTGATTGAGCTTCAAATACAACAGCTAATGAAGACCCTGATTTAGTAGTTGCGGCTTCTGGTACAGAATCAACTATTGAAGGTTTAGCAACTATTACATACTTGCGCGAAGCATTTCCACAACTTAAAATAAGATTTGTTAATGTGCTTGACTTATTAAAATTAAGACATCCAAGTGTTGATCCAAGAGGATTAAGCGATGACGAATTTGATGCTATCTTTACCAAAGACAAACCAATTTTATTTGCTTTCCACGGTTATGAAGGTATTTTAAGAGACATTTTCTTCACTCGTCATAATCACAATTTAATCGCACACGGTTATAGAGAAAATGGGGATATCACAACATCATTTGATATTCGTTTATTAAGTGAAATGGACAGATTCCATATGACTATTGATGCCGCAAATGCACTTAGAGATGTTGTAAATAACAATGAAATTGATGCATTAGTAGCAAAAATGAACGAAAAAATTACCTATCATAAAAATTACATTAAGGAATACGGAACTGATATTCTTGAAGTTAAAGAATGAAAATGAGAATCATTTAAAAAATAAATAACATTAAAAAAATATTGATTTAGGTCAATATTTTTTTAATTCTATTTTAAGACATTTATTAGCTAATTATTCGGCCAAAATGATAATCATATTGCATATATTTAAGATAGTAAAATTTAATAGCAAAAGACGGAAAAGCCTGATTTATAGGCAAATTAATATTTTTTGCATTCAAAACTTGGAAATCATATTTATTTGTATATTAAGCAAACAAACATTTTTTTGGACATCAGATAATATGATAAAAAATGACCTAAAAGATAAGCAACTTTGAAATCTAAGACAATTAAAACAATTAGACTGCTGTTGTTATATATCTAATGTGTAGATCTTTCAAAGGTAATAACTAAACCATAACCCATAGCAATATTTGGGGATACCGCAATAACTCTTCATCCATATTTTGCCATTTTATTCATTAATCCCTCTGCATTAGCAACTCTGCAACTTTCTATTCTATATTCGTACATATGTTATTCACTTTCTATTGTAATAAATAATAATTTTTTCCCGAGTTTTTGAGTTTGACCCATTTTTTGGTCTTTTTTGTTTTTAAACACTATGTATCTAAAATATTTTATTATTTATTACACTTATATTGTTAATTATTAAACAGTTTTATAATCTACTTCAAAAAACAGTGTTTATATTATACATTTAATGCAAATCTAAAAATTTATAATAATTATACAAAAAAAGAGGAAAACCTCTTTTTAGGACGAACTAGAGCTTAGGAGGGTATCAATAGACATTTAAAACATATATAAACCTATAAGCGCGCCTATTTTTCGATTACTTATAAGCATTGCTCCAAGCTAATTAATATAATAATAGCATAGAAATATATTTGATCTTTATTTTTTTAATTTTTGTGAGAATTTTCACCTTCCATTATCAAACAAATTGCACTCATTTTAGTTTCACTAAATTTTACTATTATATATTACCGCGCTCTTGGATAGTAAAATTTAGACATCAAAAGACGAAAAGACCTGATTTATAGGCAAATTAATATTTTTTGCATTCAAAACTTGGAAACGATAAGTGTTTATCATTTACAAAATATTCATCATATGACAATTAATTCTTTCTATTAACAAAATCTAAAATTAACTTATTAAAACCAACACCATTAACAAAAAAATTATGTCTGTGCTTGTTTAGATTTTTAATGATATTTTCATATTGAGTTTTTACCTTTGGATTACATTTTTCCATGTTATTCAGCTTTTGAAAATAATCTCCTTGCAAGCATGAAACATAATGTAAATTATTGCTGTTCTCACTATGAGAAATAAATTGAATAATTTCATTTATTTCAGAATTTTGAGCTCCACCAAATCCATTTGTGAGTTTATGTTCAATAATAAAATAATCATTAAATATTTTGATTAACATGTCGGGATTTTTATTATCTCAACTTGTTCTAAATGTAAATTGAATATTATTTTTAACTAAAAATTCATTAAATAAATTAATGCCATCTTTATCAGGTAGCATATAGCAAAATTGACTATTATGAAAGTCTGCATATGTATTAGTTTTTATGAAATTTAATTTAGTTAATAAAGTTTCCATCATTTCAATACCAGTTTTACCTTTTCTTCTACTTGTTGCTGCATCAGATTGAACTTGTAGACACTGATCTGAATAACCATGATATAAATAGATATTATGTCTATTTTTTATATAGAGATCTAAAAGATTTCTTATTATCTCTCTTTTTTTATTTTGAGTTAACTTGCTTTTTTTATCAACAAATGTAGAATATGAATAGCCCACAACCTGTCAATAGGTGCAAAATGATGAATAATTAATCATATCCGTTGTTTCAATGATGTTGATAATCTTATCAATTATTGTGTTAATTAATTCATCACTTTTAACTGAATTTTCGCTAAGTATTTTATAAGTTGTAATAAACTCAACTAATTGAGAATTTGATTTCATTAAACTAGTTGGTTCTTGATTTGCATTTTCTGATATTACCAGCTTACCCTTTTGCTTGAATTTATCTATTGCACCGTCTATATTATTTTGACTATATAAAAAGTATTCTTTATTATTCATGTGTTTTATCCTTATAAATTTTAAAATAAGCTTTTTCCATAATTGCTCTTGCTAAATTAAAATCCAATCTGCGTCTTCTAATACCATTTTTAGTGTTGCCTTTAAATGGAGAAAAAATAATATCAGAAGATTTCCATCTTAATTCTTGAATCTTTTGATTGCAGATATCAATGAATTTACTTCTTAAATCCTTAGGAATATCGACATCAATTAAACTATAATGCCTTGATGAGATTTTTATGTTCTTTTGTCAATTATATGAAAAGTTTTCTTTAAAGTCGAACTTAATAAAATTTACATCATTTGAACTGTCTGCAGCCCTGAGACCAAGTCATCCATCTAAGGTATTGAATTTGATTTTGACATTGTGTTTGGGCAATAATTTAACATCTATAATTGATTGAAAGTTATTTATTAACTTGTTATTCTTATAAATTTTAACTTGCGATAGTGGCTTGTTAACTGAATCAAAACAAACCACGCAAACAGGTATTTCTGTATCATTAAATGGGTTTTCTTCTAATATAGTAATTGACGATAATAAGTTTTTATGTTTAAAATTTGAGTTAATGAAAGATTCAGGAACAATAGCAACAACAAATTTATGATTTTCAAGCATTTTTTCTAGTGCTATTAAATATATATCCTCATAAGGCGAAGAACCAAAATATAAAGATAAATCTATTTTTTTCTTTGATGCTGATTGCTTAGCAATATATGGCGGGTTAGTAACAATTATGGCATGATCAACCAAAGGAATATTTAGTAACGAGTCATTTAATTTTCAATTAAGGTGTGCATCAATATCTAAACCAACATATTCATTAAATTTAAACTGAGCAGTAAGCACATTTAAAATATCTCCAGCTCCAGCAAAAGGATCGTAAGCTATTGAACAATTACTGTTATTGATGAATTCTAAAATTTGAGGTTTAAGCCATAGTGCGCTTTTTGTAAAAAATTGACCTAATTTTACTTTTTTCTCATTAATCATATATTTATCCCTTGCATTTATTTGACGGTTTCATTAAATTGTATACTAATGTGCGAATAAAAAAGATCCAAAACTCTGCAGTCTTAGACCTTTTAAACTATTGTATTTCACTAAGACTCCACAAACGAGTCGAAATATTTTTGTACTGCATAATAAGCAGATTTTTGAGCTACTTTATGCCTTTTAATTATCAGTAGTTTGTTTATGTGTTTAGCTGATTCTCTAAAAGCGTTTAAATAACTGTTTTTACGCAAAGATTTTATTTCTTGACTTATTTGTTCTCTATATTGCTCAATAGAGATTAAATATTGCTGACGTCTATTTTTTAAATCATTATACATTTCATTAGTGATAATAGTATCCGGGTTATTTTGGGCATATGTTAAAGTGGTTAGTGCTAAAAATTTAGATTTAGCAATAGCATAATCAGCTCATTTTTGTGAGTGAGTAAAACTAATATGATTGGTTTTAGCAACAGAAAGTGCTTTTATAAGTTTTCATTCAGCTATTTTTTTGAATATTCAATTTTCTTGACTAAGTCAGTAGCCTTGCAATAATCTCTTTCTAAATAGATTTGAAATCTGTTCTAAGACAAGCAATATTATTAAAGTTACTATCAAGTAAGGCATTAAACGGCCTCATTGTTGATAATCTTGTGAATATACTGACATTTGAAAACCAAATGGACAAGCACCAACAACACCAAGCTCAACTGTTGATTTAAAATTAAGCTCAATACGATACAAGAAATTTGAAATAGCATATGGCATAATTTGCTTAAATACACCTAGTTTAATTTTTTGTCACCAATTTAAACCTAATGAATTTAACGAATCAAAAACGCGTTTAGGTATTTTTTCGATTGCCTCATTAATTAGCTTTCCAAGCATACCAATAGAGTGAATTCCTAGTGCTAGTGTTCCAGCAAATAAAATAGAATCTTTTGATAATATAAGAAATAGAAAACCGAAAGTAAAGACAGGAATTGCTCTGATTAATATAATAAATAATTTAAAAGGATATGCTATCCATATACTAACTATATTTTTTGATGCAAGTAGGCCAAAAATTAAAGCAAAAAGCAAACCGATTATAGAAGAAAGCACAGCAAGTGCTAAGGCATCAAAACCTAATTGGATAGGATTGTCGCCAGTATTTCATTTAAAGAATAAACTTCATTCAATATCAGCAAAAAGATTTTTAACTCCTTGCCCGAAAAAACTCTGTTTTGTTGAATTAGCAATACTTCAGTCAATTTGAACCATAGCAACTATTATTAAAGTTAGAATAATAAGGCCAATAATAACTTTAGCTATTCAATCTTTTGGTTTTTGTTTTTTGATTTCTTCAATTTGATTATTTAAGGACCTTGATGTATCTAATTTAGCTCGTTTAGGATTCTTTTCTAGAAGATATTTTTTAATAACAAAATTTAATATCTCTAGTAAAACCATAAAGCTAACTAATACTCAAATAACAATTGATGCGTGCGAAAAATTCTCTGGAATATTTGTAAATTGATTAAGCAATCAACCAATTGTAGTAATACCAACCACACCTAAAATTGCTGCAAATCTTACAACCATTTCAAATGAATAAAATCCATATGAAACAATTCTTTTAACTAAATAAGGGAAGATTGTACTTTTGAATGCAATAGTTTTAGTATTACCAATAGATTGAGCTGAATAATATGAACTAACATCATAGGTGTCTAGATCTTCATATAATCATTTAGTCATTATTGAGCACACAAATAGTGCAATAGCAATAGTTGCGGCTAAGTCTTTTGATACAACCAAAAACAAAATATATGCAAGCACTAATGGGGGAAATGCTCTGAGAATTGACATAAACATTCTAATAGGGTTATATATCCATGGAGATTTTATGAAATTTTTAGAGCAAAGCAATGATATAGGCACCGCTATAATAATTCCAAAAAAAGTTCCTAATATTGAATAAACAATTGTTTTTCAAAGCAGCTCTAAACTTCATTTAAAAGTGTATAAAGGTGATATTTCTTGTGTGCCTATTTTAACATTTTGATTAATATTAAAAAAATGTCTAAGCGAGTTAATAAATGGTCTAAATAATTGAAAATCAGGCTTCATTCAAACAATTAGCAATATCAAAATAATGGGTGTAAAAATAAAGCTTATTAATTTAATTCAAGGAAATTTTTTGGTTACCTTTTGACCGTTTATGTCTATAAAACTGGGATTAAAGTAATTTTTAATTTTTTCAAATGATAGATTTAATTTAGCTTTTATAGAAGCTGTTGTTTTACTATCATCAAAACTTGATGGGCTATTAGTTTGCATTTTTTGCCTTTTTGACTTCTTCTAGTACTTCGTCCTGAACCAGTTTTCTTTTTCTATGCGTTTCAGAAAATTGTTCTTCATCAAATTGTTCAAGATTATTACCATATATATCTTTTAAAACTTGATAGTTTACTCGATCTCAGGTTCCATCAAAAACAATCTTTCCTTTTTTGACTCCAATAATTCTATCAGCATATTGCAATGCCAAATCAACATGGTGTAAGTTTGCTACCACTGTAATATTGTCTAATTTATTTACTAACAAAAATCCATCCATAACACTTTTAGCCATAATGGGGTCAAGCGCCCCAACAGGTTCATCAGCTAAGATTATTTTTGGACGTTGTGCAAGAGTACGAGCGAGTGCAACACGTTGCATTTGACCACCACTTAGATCTCTAGCTAAATCATAAGCATTTTCCAAAATGTTAACCTTAGCTAAGGATTCATAAGCGATATTGATATCTTCTTTTTTGACTAAACCAAAAAAAGCTCTAAATCAGTTCATTTGTGGAAGGCGAGCAGTTAAAACATTTTGCATAACTGACACATTTTCAACTAAATTATAACCTTGGAAAACAATTCCCACTTTAGTTCTAAATTTTCTTAGTGTTTTACCTTTTAAGTTAGTAACATCATAAGGTCCCACTTTTAGAGTGCCAGCAGTAATTGGATTAATTTTATTTATAGTTTTTAACAAGGTTGTTTTACCAGCGCCAGAGAGTCCAATGATAGCAACAAATTCGCCTTGATTAATTTTTAAATTAACATCAATTAAGCCTTTTGTTCCATTTGGATAGGTCTTAGAAACATTTATTCATTCAATAGGTCAATCTTCGCTGTGTAAATTATCAGTATAGCTCACTGTTTTAGGTGCTATGTTTTTAATATTATTTTTCTGTTCCATAAGTTTTTAAAATTCTATTATTCTAATGATTTAACAAAACTTTCAAAGCCCTCAAAGTGTTTTGCAAATCATTTTTCAGGATAAATATATGAAGCTGATGAAGTAGTTCCACTGAAACCAAAAATAATGTGTTTTTTAACTTCTTCTCATTTCAATTTTCAATTTGAACCTTGTTCTTTTAATGCTTTAGAAACTATTTTTTCAATTTCTGAACCTTTTTTAGCATAAATATATGATCTGTAATAACCAACAATAGGTAAATTACCACTAGCAGCTAATTCATCAACTTTATCCTTAAGTTCTTTTGGATATCCATCAGCCACATCCTTAGGATTTTTATTTTTATCATTATTTATATAAACTCAATCTAATTCTGCTATACCTTCTGATTTATTAAAAGTACGATAATTATTTATAGCATTTACAAGAAGTGTTTCATCACTGAATGCTGGTGTAGTTGCTTTATCAACTGATACATATGGATCAACAATTTGCACTCTTCTACCTGATGTTAAAATGAATTTAGTTTCTGGACATTTATCAGCCCAGGTCCCAACAGGTAAAAATCCTACATCTTGTCTTCCAACTTTTAGGAATTGACCTAGCGCTTCGTAATCTGTTGAAACAGTAATTTGGATTGCTTCTCCATCCGCTTTATTTAATTGCGCGTTCATTCATTTTTGTAAACCTTTTGTTACTGAACCAACAAGTGCTGGATCAGATGAAGGAATAAATTGAATCTTGAATGGAGTGGTTCCTTTTCACGATACTTTATTAGATACATCTATTGTAAAGTAATCACCGCCAGCCTCTGGTTTACTGGTATATGCTGGTTTTTGCTTGCCATCGCTGGTTGTGATAGTAGCATCATAGCCAATTTTTGCATAACCGTCATGGTTATAAATTTTAAACATACTTTGTAATTTACCATTTTTATCTTTGTATGTCAAGTTAGTTTCTTTTTTAGTTTTTTTATCACTATTTGCTTGTGTAATAGCCTCAATTAATAGATTTTGAACAGCACTAATATCATCAGCTTTCAAATTTGCTCTGGCTTGAACGCCATCATTTGATATTGGGTCAGTTGCTCCAATTATTGCAATTTTATCTCAATCTTTCTTTGCAAATTGTCTAGCATCTGATCAAGCTCCACCAACTGTAATATCACCTGATAGTAATTTAAGAGCTTGGTCTGAATATGATTGAACTTGTACTTTTTTACCCCCTTCTGTTGTCTTGCAACTGGTTAAAACCATAGGGATAGTTGTGAGTGCTGGTACTAATGTACTTAAACTCACTAAAATTTTTTTGCTTTTAGTCATAAAATGAATCCTCTTTCCTTTAATTTATATACATACTATGTTCTACTCGCATCGTATGTAGTTATAGTATAACAAAAGAAGCGATCCATATTTTTTAAAATTTCAAGCAAAATTTAGTGTGAATTTTAGTAAAAAATGCTGGGTAAAATAATTCAAGTTATTGCTATTTTTTGAGCTCAAATATACCTGCAAAATAGCAGTCAAAATTTAATAATATATAATATAAGTATGAAGACTAATCAACAAAATCCACTAAGTTCATTTATAGATAATTTTGCTAATTCTTTGACTCAGCACGAGCAAAAAATTAAGGAATTTGCAAGAATTAAGCCAAAAGAATATGAAAACCTTCATAAAATAGTTGAAATAAAGAATTTAGTAAAAGAATTTAGAACAGGTAAAAATAAATTAAAAGCAGTTAATGATTTAACACTTTCTATTTATGAAAATCAAAATATAGCACTTTTAGGCTCTAATGGTGCTGGCAAAACCACTGCCGTTGAAATGCTAGTTGGAATCCAAAAACCTACAAGTGGACTTATAAAATATTTGATTGATGATGCTAATTCAGAAAAAGAAAACAATAATCACAGTGTTGGGATTCAATTTCAAGACTCTTCTTATCCTCAAGGACTCACAGTTAAAGATATTATTAAATCAATTAACTTATTATTTGGCAATAAAATGGATGCGAATAGCATAAAACAATTAATTAAAATATTCGGCATAAATGAATTTTTAAATAGTAAAGCATCAGCTTTAAGTGGTGGGCAACATCAAAGGTTAAATGCCTTGCTGGCGATAATTCACAAACCAAAAATTATTATTTTAGATGAATTATCTACTGGTTTAGATATTAAAATAAAATCGCGATTAATAAAATTCATTAAGCAATTTGCCAAACTTAACAATAGCACCTTAATTATAGTGTCACATGATATTAATGAAATTGAAGAATTAGCAGATAGAATTGTGATTTTAAACCATGGATATATAGTTTATGATGAAAAAATCAACGATGTTGTAAAAGAATTTGGAACTGTTAATAAATGCTTACAACACTTCATTTAGTTTAATTTAAAAAAGGAGGTGATATGAAAAAAGAAAATTTAAAATTGCCTAATCATAACCAAAATGTTTTTTTGGGTGTTTTTTCTTTAATTAACACTCATTTTTGAAAAGCATTTGTTGGGCCTTTCTTTTCTTTTGGTTATCCATTGATTTTTGTATTTATGATAGGTACAATTTATGGCTATGAATATATTATCGGCCCATCTATTACTATTGGCCCCATAGCAATTGCTTGTGTATCGTTGCCTTCTGCTTTATTTGAATTTAAAAAGTCGACATTATTTAAAAGAATAGGAACGTCAAAAATAAAACCTCTGTATTTTTTACTTTTTATAGCACTATATTATTTGATTATTATGATTTTGTCAGGACTGTGAACATTTTTGTTAGCTTTATTAGTATATGGGCCTCGTTATTATAATGATGGTAGAGTATTAAGTTCATATATGTTTTTAGGCAAACAGATGCAAATCAAAGCACCGTCTTTAAAATTAATGTTCAAAAACATTGAATGATTTGGTTATATTTATAGTTTTGTGATACTTTCAATTGTTAGCCTTGCAGTAGGATTATTTTTAGTTTCAATTTCAAGATCTGTATTAATGGTGCAAGCCATTGGTTCATCATTATTAATTATTTCTATGTTTCTTACAGGTCAAGTTATGCCCTTAGCATCAATAGCCAAATTTAAACCTATGTGATATATTGGATATCTTTCTCCTTTTAAATCATCAATAGTTCAAAATACTATGTCTTTCTTAGGTACATCAGAGCTTTCGCTAACAGTTACAATTGATAATCAAATAATCGATTTGACTCCTGCAAGCAATAATATGGCTTATTCATGAAATAGTATTAAAGAATATACAACTGGAATAGTTAAATATCATCAAGTTATGAATTCTAGTTATGGAATCTTTTTAAAAGGCAAGGAAAAAGAAATGCAAGAATTACTTTTAAATATGCCTAATAATTTAAGTACTTATGAATCAGGTTTTTCAATTATCAACAACAATTACAATATTTTTAAAGTTAACCAAATTTTTAATGCTCAAAATTTCTCATACAGCACGATTCAATTTTTATCATTTGAAGAATTTATGGAACTAATGATAACAGACGCATTTAACAATAAAACAGACGAAAACGTAAAATTACTGAGAGCATTAGCTAACTTTAAAAAAACACAAGATATTAATAATTTGTCTTTAACAGAAATTATAAATCTAGCTAAAAATAATGAACTTTTGAAGAATTTTTATTCATCGTCCTATGTAAAAATATCATCTAACTTCATTAATAAAAGCTCTATCATAAAAATCGGTTCAGTAACAGAAAATATTATTAATCACATTCTTCCATGGATTTGAAGTGGTTTATTATTTGGTGTTTCATCAAAAGTATTTAGATGAAACATAAGATAGTTTTACGTAATATTGATTTTAATTTACTGATTAACGCATTAAAAATGAAAAGAAACATACACAAATTTTATAATGTGTATGTTTCTTTTGTTTAAGCACAGTATGACCTATATATGCATTATTCATTCAATTTTTCATAACCAAAAATGTGGTCAAATAGCTATTTTCTCATACTTGCGAATATTTTAAAACGTTCCATATCAACCAGAAAAACTTAAATTAAGAATATACTATATGAACTAACTTATAAAAATAAATTTTTAAATAAAGGAGTAATATGAAAAATGTATTTTCAATTTTAAAACAAATAAACACATTTACCAGTTTAACACCTGTTTCGGTTGTGCAAGCTCAAAATGACACTAATAGTGAAACTAATGTTAACAATGAGCAATTAACAGAGCTTTTCAATAATATTATTAATGAAAATAGTGAACTTTTTGACTCACTTACAAATAAAATAAATAAAGAAAAAACATCCACTAAACAAATAATGAACAGCATAACTGAATCAGAAAAAGATCAATTATGTGACGCTTTAATAAATAAATATAAAAAAGCAAATTTATTAAGTGATGAAGTCCTAAAGAATATTGAGCTAAATAAAGAGGACTTTAAGAAAAATTTATTCGAACAAATAAGAAATAAGCTGTTAGAAGAAAAAAGAAATTCTAAAAATGAGAAAAAAGAATTAAATAAACAATTTGCTAGCTATTACAAAAGAATTGTTACTGATGCAAAAAATAAATTTGCTGTAAATGATGACGGAACAGAAAATAGCAAAAACATCTTTCAAGAAATTTCTATGTTTGAAGAATTGTTAAAAAATATAGAAGAAAATGTTCAACCACTAGCAAAGAAAATCAAAAACCTAAGAATAGCCTCAATGGCCTTCAAAGCTGGAGCTGTTGCTGCAGGTGCTATTGCTGCAGGTCTTTATGCATTAGCACCTTGAACCTTTGGTGCAACAGTACCATTTGCAACAGCAGCAACAGTAACAGCTACCACCCTTACTGCTGTGTCATCTATATTAGATATAATCACAAATAGCTTTGAAGAAAAACAGGCATTAGCTTTAAAATTAATTAATAATTTTAAAGAGTGAAAGACAAAACCCACATCATGAGTAATAAAAAAAGCAGTTTCATTTTCTGTAAAAATTGGGTATGTTAAATTTAAAGCATTATCATCAATTAGCTATAAAACTACTGAGCGTGCTATTAAATTTAGTGGTATTAGTGCGCTGTTATCTAGTTTTGGTGCAATAATAAATACTCATAAGCTGTCGGCTAGCATAAATGAATATAATAAATTCCAAGAATGAATGGATAAGTTGAAGTTAGCAACAGAGCAAATATCAATTCAAATTGGCAATATGAAAAATATTAAATGAATAGTAGTTAATGAAACACCTATGGATAAGCCTTATTGAAAAGGTGGCGTCGGTGGTAAGAATTTGCATTTTAAAAATACTGAAACTGGCGAAATAAAATCATTAGAGGAAATGCTAAAGTATACAAATTTTGAGTTAAGCTCTTGAAAACTGCTAAAGGTATATAGCAGAAAATATGGTTGATATATCAAAACATTTCCTAACAAAGTCAAATTTGATAATTTGGGTTAAGAGAGAGGTATAACATTGTTTCAAGATGGTTCGCTCACAGCCTTTGGCAAATTAATTATAGCCATAATATTTTGATTGCTTTTCATACTAGCTGACGGGTTATGGTCATTGATGTGTTTATGGTCCAAAAAAGTTAATAGTATCACCTATAAAAAAATATTAAAAGATAATTATTCATCATTAATGAATAACATTAATAAAAACCAACAAAGAAAAGTAAATAAAATTTGTTTCAATATATTTGACTCTAAATTAAAATTTTGAAAAAAAGAAATCATCATATGTAGTATTCTAAGTTTAGCTTCTTTCATTTTACTAATTGTCTGCATCTCAATTTTTATAATTAATTGGAAAGAGTTGCAACAATCGAGTTTTAATATAGATGATTTTGTTGAAACATGTCTTTATTTTTGTTTTTTACCTATTTTTACTATAACAAATAATTTAAAGACTATTTTTAAAATATATTCATTTTTTAGTATTAAAAAAATCCTTATAGAATGAAAAGACAAAAACGATAAATTACCTGATGAGTTATTGATAGAAAACACCCCAGATGTAGAGAATAAAGAAATGCTTGAAGTTTTTGTAAAAAATAATTTTAAATTAGAACGAACCTTAGATAATTTTAATTTTAAAACTATTATTAAAATCTTAAAGTCATGCAAAAGTTACGAAGAATTTTGTAATGAATTTTATTTTTGTGTTGTATGCAATTATCAAAATATTTCTGTAAATGGTGTTAGATTTGAAAAAGAAAACTTTTCATGGTTATGAAAAAATAGAGAGCATATTTATGAACATTTTTTTAAAAACAAAAAATAATTTTTTAGTAAAAGTTTAGGTGAAAAATATAAAATGAATAATGTTAATAAAAACACCTATGGATAAGCCTTATTGAGAAAAGGGCTTTGACGGTAAAAATTTACATTTTAAAAATACTGAAACCGGTGAAATAAAATTATTAGAGGAAATGCTAGAATTTACAAATTTTTAATTAAGTGTTTGGAATATGATGAAGGTATACACCAGTAAATACGGCGATATATAAAAACATTTCCTAATAAGTTGAAATTTGATAATTTAGGATAGAAAGGAAATAAAGTATGCTGTTTGAAAATGGTATAAGCACAATTTTTGATAAATTATTTTTCTTAACAATATTATGTTTAATATTTATCCTAATTGATACGATTTATTTATCAGTGTGATGATTTATTAAAAAATATAATATCAATTCATATTACGATTTATTGAAAAATAATTATCCATTACTAATGAACAATATTAACGAAGAAAACCAAGTGAAGGTTAACCAGAATTATTTTAATATGTTTAACAAGAAATTAAGATTTTGAAAAGTTGAAACCATTGTATATTCTATCTTTACGTTAGCTTCTTATCTTTGTTGAATTATAGGTTATATTCTTTTATTCACCGATTCAAAAGATAATAAGCATACAAACACTGATACAGCAACCTTCTTCACTGATTATTTTTACGTGTATTTTTCTCCAATAATAATGTTAGCTAATTATAGTTTTATGTTAAAAATATATAGATATTTTAAAATTAAAAAAGTTCTTAAAAAATGAAAAGAACAAAATAATAAATTATCAGACGAGATATTGATAGAAAACGCACCTGATGAAGAAAATCAAGAATTATTTAAAATTTTTGAAAAAAAGAGTTTTAAATTTGAACAATCTATGGTTAATTTTCCATTTATGTTCATTTTCAAACTATTAAAATCATGCAAAAATTATGAAGAATTTTGCGATGAATTTTACTTTTTTGTTATCAGCAATTTTAACAATTTTTCAGTAAATGGTGTTAGATTTAAAAAAGAAAACTTTTCATGACTATGAAAAAATAGAGCAAACATTTATAAAAATTTCTTTTAAAATAAAAAATAATTTTTTCGATTATTAATTATTAATAATTAATATAAAATAACTATTCAAATGAGCAAAAAAAGTATTATTGAAAGCGACTGAAAAGCTAAATTTATATTATTAAATTTTAATGAAGATTGGTATCCTTCATTATCTTTTTTTGTGACTGAATATTCTCAAAATTTATATGATGTTGTCTCCCTTTAATATTTTTTTAATAATTTTAATTATTAACAATTTTTACTATTAAGGAGATTTTATGTATGAACAAAAAAAAGAACAACTTCCTTATATCGTAGAACTTAAGGAAGTTGTTAAAGAATTTGATGGCAAAACTGTTCTAGCTAACATTGATTTAAATATTAAAAGAGGTGACTTTGTTACTTTGCTTGGGCCATCAGGTAGTGGTAAAACCACTATATTAAGATTAATTGGTGGTTTTGAAAAAACTACACGTGGTGAAATTAAATTTAATGGTTTAGACATTAAAGATTTACCACCACACAAAAGAGATTTATCAACTATTTTTCAAGACTATGCTCTTTTTCCACATTTAAATGTTGAAGGCAACATTAAATTTGGCTTACCCTTAAAAAGAGTACATAAGGAAGTGGTTAATCCTAAATATGAAAAGATGCTTGCTAAAAAGCAAAAAGAATGAGCACAATTAGCAAAAAAGAAAATGGAAGAGTTAGATGTTTTGCAAGATAAGTATATGGCTGAAATGGAGAAATTAAAGCCAAATACGATTACATATAGAAAAAGACAAAAATGACTTGATAAATCTGACTTTAACTATTCATATTGAGAAAATTATGTGGCTCAACAAACCGAATCTTTTGAAAATAAATATTTAAAAAGAAAATTAACTAAAGACGAAATGAATGATTTGGTTAAGGAATTTGTTAAATTGGTTGGTCTTGAAGGCAATGAAAAAAGATCTATTAGTGAATTATCAGGCGGGATGCGTCAAAGAGTGGCGTTAGCTAGAAGTTTAGTTATTGAACCAAGAATTTTACTTTTAGATGAACCTTTGAGTGCACTAGATGCGAAAATTAGACAAAAGATGCAAATCTTGCTTAGAGATATTCAAAAGAAATTAGGCATTACATTTATATTTGTTACACATGATCAAGACGAAGCTCTTGAATTATCAGATATGGTGGCAGTCATGCGTGCTGGCAAAATCGAGCAATACGACACACCAAAAAATATTTATGACTATCCAGTGAATAAATGAGTAGCATCTTTTATAGGCGATTCAAATATTTATGATGGTGTTTTTCACGCCAACGATTGTACAGTTGATATCTTAGGAAAGAATTTTAAAACCATCCATGATGAGAGTGAATTTGAAGATAATCAAGAGGTTGATGTCCTTATTAGACCTGAAGATATAGATATTATTTTAGCTGACGAGACCACCTCAAAAAGCACATCAAACAGAAAAGCAAAAGAAAAGCTAAGGGGCAAAATAGTTGAAATAGCATATCGGGGAAGTTATTATTATTTAAAAGTCAAATTAGATATGGGTCAAAACATTTTTGTTGAAACTGCCAAAAAATTTGAACAAGATGATATTGTTGATATTAGCTGAACTATCGACACAATTCATATAATGAATAAAGACGAAAAGTGAGATTATAAAACTAATGAATTTAAAAATTAAATCTAAATTAGCGTTCAATAAACGATTAATGTTTTTATTCCCATATATTTTTGTGGCTGTTTTATTGGTGTTTTTGCCAATTTTATTAATTGTGGTGAATTCTTTTTCACACATAGGCGATTCCAATTTTGATTCATTTGAATTGATTAAAGATAGTAAAACATGAAATAAGATTGGACGGAGTTTATTTGTTGGTATTATCTCAGCAATACTTTGTCTTCTTATTGGTTTTCCCTATGCTTATTTTGTAGCTAGAAGCAAAAATAAAATTTTACACATCTATGCTATGAGCTTTATTTTGAGCCCGTTAATAATTTTTACTATTGCTAAAATTTACGCTGTTAGAGGTTTCTTTCTTACAATGGTAACTAATGAAAATGACTTAAATGCGACTTGATTTATTATCTTTGGACTAACATATTTAAATTTACCATATATGATTATGCCTCTTTATTCAGTATTAAAAGATATGCCTCAAAATATAATCGAATCTTCAAATGATTTAGGTTATGGTCCATTTAAAACAATACTCAAAGTTGTATTTCCTTATAGCGCTAAGGCAATTTTAAGTGGGTTAGGTCTTATCTTTTTATCTAGTGCTACTAATTTTGTTATTAGTGATAAATTACTCCCTGATGGCTCTCAATTACAACTAATTGGAACTGTAATTAACAATTACACCAATCCATCTAACCAATATGAAGTTTCAATTGGCACAACACTTGTTATTGTTTCATCAATTATTTTTATAGGAACATATGCACTAATTAATTATTTACCAAAATTATTTGGGCTAAGAAAAAGAGGTAGCTATGAATAAGTTTTTTAAATGATTAAAAAGAATATATATTCACATTATTTTACTAATTGTTTATATTCCATTATTTTATGCTGCTATTTTTAGTTTCAACAGCCCAACAAGTAAAGGTTTTGTTAGAGCATCATGAAACGGCTTTACTACACTTAATTGAGCAACCTTTTTTAATGAAGGGCGTGGCGCTGCCTTAGTAAATTCGATTATTATTGCCTTTGTTGTATCTATTTTGGTTGTTGCAATTTCTTTATTTACCTGTTATGGCATGTGAAGACAAAAAAACAAAAATTATGGTAAATGAGTTCTTCGATCAAATAACATACCATTAATTAATCCTGATAATATTACAGCAATTGGTTTAGCTTTATTATTTAGTGCTCTATTCGGTACATTAGCTAGCACCAAAGAAGGTTTATTCAGAGGTATTATAGGTCATACTGTTATGGCATTGCCTTATGGTATTACCCTAATGTTTCCACGTAGCGAAAAATTTAATGCTTCATATTTAGAAGCTGCACAAGACTTGGGTTATAACAAAATCAGTGCTTGATTTAAAACTTATTTTATTCATATGTTACCTTCAAGCATTTTTGCTGGAATTGTTGCTGCTTTTTTAAGTTTTGATGATTTTATTATTTTAAGAACTGTTTCAAATACTTCATCACTTGGAACAAAATTATACGAAGGCGAATTTAGATCTTGGGGTTTAGTTGTAGGTGCTGCTTTATTAATTCTTGTTATTACTGGAAACATTTTTTACATATCATTTAAATCGCTTCGTGGCAATAAGAATAGTAGTGTACTAAAAAAAGATACTTCTAAAAATTTAACTGTACAAACAAGTGTACAAAATATTGCAGGAGGTGATAGTAATGAAAAACAATAAATTCTTAAATTTTTGTAAAACACAACTTTTTACAAGAAAAACCGGCTATATTGCTATTGCTGCTAGCGTACCTGTAATTTTTAGTTCTGTTGTTTCTTATAAGTATTTAGCTAATAAATTCAAACCAGTTTTCTATAACTATCAATCATATATGGATGATCATATTGTTAGTAGAATAAGTGAAGATTTTGACTTTAAACAATTTTCAGTTTTAAATGAATTTACAAAAGCGATTTTGACGCATAAAGCTGCTGGCGGGATAGGTAGTGATAGTCAAGCAGCTAAGTTATTAATTAATGATCACCATGGTGCCCCACTGTTAAGAAGATTTACCAAAAAAGACTTTAAAACAATGTTTTTGGCACAATGAAATGATGCTGAATCAGTTGAAGAAAATTTAAAAAAAATTTATACGCCGCTTGTTTTTGATCACTTAAAATCTTATGATAATCTTTTTGAAGATTTAGATGCTTTTGATGAAAAAGGCAATCCAATTAAAGGCAAAAAACAAAAAGATTTAGCTGAAGAAGATAAAATACATTTATACAATTATTTTGTTCCATATTTCGCACAAGATATGGTGATCGCTTATAATCCTCAAAAAATAGCTAAATACAAAAAGTTATATACACCTATAAGCGAAAGTGAGCCAGAAGAGCCTAGCGATGATGCTAGCGATAAGGAAATTAAGGAATACGAACAAAAAAAACAAGTTTACGATCAACTGTATCACGAAGCAATTAAGCCCTACTTTTCAAAAGTACATAATGATTTAGAAACACAAATAAATAAAAAAATAAAGGATTTAATTGATCCTGAAACCGTTCAAATTCAAATGCATGATATATTGAAACTAATTCGTAATCCTATAAGTAGTACAAATGAAAATGAAGCATTTCACTATTATGAATATACCGATGCTGTAAGGGACAATATGATTTATGGTTCATCATATAGATTGGATACTAAAAGTGGAAAACATATTGCTCAACCCACTGGTAAAGCAGTTGTAGAGGAAGAAACATCTTTTACTAAAAGAAAGATTAAAACTGAAATATATAAAGATTTAATTGATCAATTTGTAGATATGTTTCATCATAGCACGGGATATAAACTTACTAACACTGAACACGTTAGAACATCTGGTAATGGACAAGATTTACTTAATACATTAATTGATCCTCTTAAGAAAACTAATGTTGGTATTATTTATAACGGTGATGCACTAGATGCTTATTATTCATCAGATAATATTGCTAATAATGATGTGCCTAATGGAACTGTTAGATTTATAAGACCTTCAACCAATTTACTGCTTGTTGATGGTTTTGTTATAGCTAATTCAACTGATGAAGAAACAGCTCAAAAAATGATTACAACTGCTGAAGCTACATTCTTAGGTGGGCTTGATCAAACACAAGATCACTGAAGCGTAGAGAATTTAGCTAATGCTAAAAAAAATATATCTAATGATAAAGATGTTAAACAAACATACAAAGACTATGGGGCATACTTTAATTTTGATTATGTTAGATATACACCAGCATTTAAAAATATTTACAATTATGTTTTAAATCATGAATTTGAAGATGATATTTATACAGGCTTTAGTAAAGAATTCAATAGCTATCAAAGAACATATCTAAAAAATCTCTATAAAATCGAAGAGAAATATGAATTTGATGCTTACAAGTCGCCAGATAAAAATAAAGAAGATCTGAATGATTTACAAGGTTTTACCTACTATGTTAAACATGTACCAATTAGTCCGGTTACTAACCAAATTCAAACACTAATTAATATTTACTATGATTATAAACTTAAAGGATAATAATTATAGTTTTGTATAATTATTGCATTTATTAGGAGGTTAATATGAATAATGGTTTGCGCAGGAGAGCAGCTTCTGCAAATGCTTTTACTTTGGTGATTGGAATAGGGATGCTTTTCTTTTTGATGTTTGGACTAATTCTACACTCTATTTTTGTAGCAAGTATTATTTTCTTTACATTTACTTTTTTCTGTTTTATCTTATTCTTAATCGGCAAACTTGTAACCGCTTCATATCTTAAAAAACTATTTAAATCAAATAATAATTTGGATAAACAAACAATGCTCTTAATTGCATGTGCTTCATGTATTGCGGCGTCTGTTTATTTAAATAGCGATAAATCAGATTATGGAAATGTTGATGATATTGAAATAGTTATTTAATTTATAATTTCTTTTAGCAAAATAATTTTTTTGTCTATAATTGAAATATTATTTTTTAATTGACATATAAACTTAATATAAGGAGGCATGATGGCTATAGTTCCAAAGCGTAAAACATCTAAACAACGTAAGCATAATAGACGTTCACATGATGCACTACCAGTTCAAAATTTAATTTCATGTAAAAATTGTTCTCAATTAATCCAACAACATCGTGTTTGTGAACATTGCGGTTTTTATAAAGGCAGCAAAGTTGAAGGATATAAAAGTTTAAACTTACGTAATAATTAATTTTTAAGCCAACAAAGGTTGGTTTTTTAATAACTTAATTAATATTTAATATAATAAGAAGTTATATGGGGACACTTAATCACAGTAGCAATGATGCAAGAAATGCTCTTATTATTTTAATCTCGATTTTAACTATTAGCATAATTGCTATTAGTGTTTTTCTTGGTTTTTATTTTAGAAGTAAAAAAATAAAGCACATTAAAAATAAAATCGAGTCTATGAAAAAAGAAATTAGTAATATTTCAAATAATCGTTCCATGACTATCGCACGTTTTGAATCAGTGGCTGAGTCTAAAAGTGACTATAAAAAAGATTTAGAAGCCTTATTAGCAATTGATAGAAAAATGCAAACAATCTACGATACAGCTTTTACACTTTATAATAGATTGGTTTCTAATTTGTCTAAATTTTCAAGTAATGAGTTAAAGCCCACATTTAGAAAATTTGAACACTGTTATAATGACTATTTGAACAAACATTCACAATTTAAAGCAATTTCAAATACTCTAAATACCCACTGAAATATTATTGATAATTTAAGTTCTGATTCAACTAAAATACTTAATGAGCTTGAAAAATATATTAAAAAAAACAAATCCAAAATGCAACATTCTTATGAAGTTATATCTCATGAGCTTGATTTGTTAAAAAAAGAAACATACAATTTTGAAGATAAAAAAATAAATGATGAAATAACAAATGTTTCAGCTGAAATTAATGAGCATGAAAGAAAAATTAATTCTTTTGCTAAAAAAGTTGACAACATTGTGGCACTTGAAAAAGCAATTTTCAAAACCTTGCCCGAAATTCTGGATGTTGCATATAATAGTGCTTATCAAAAGGAATCTATTGCTAATCTTAAAACAAGAGTTGCAACATTACAGACCGATTTTAATACAATGCCTTATCAGACTCAACTTGAAAATGTAAGAAAAATTTATAGTTCTTATTTTGCAGCAATTAATTTTACTAAGGTAGTCCATGAATTAAATACTTTTTTAAGAAAAGAATTTGATAAAATTGAAACTATTTATAAACGAACTAATCAACAAATTTCGCTGTTTTTCGGTTGGATTGAAGAAAATATTAATAATACAAAAGACGCCAGTGATTTTAGATTGCATAAAAATTTATATGATACGTCGATGCTTGATTTTGAAAATATTAAACAGTGAATTAAGCAAAATCAAGATATGGGCTTTTTGGAAATTCAAAACTTTTTTGAACAATATCGCACAGTTATAAACTATCTTAATAATAAATTATCTGAATATAACTTACAGCAAGCTAGAAAACTATACAATGAATTTTATTTTTCAATTAATAATGTGTGGTTTTATAAAGTTTTAACACTTAGAAATTTAATTGAATCATCGTCTAATAATGATTTAGAATTCAAAAGATTGGTTGAATTGAATTTAAAAATAAACGATGATTATAAAAAAAATCAAAATATTGATTTAAAAAGCGATTTGTGACTGTCTTGAAATGATTCATTAATTGGATTATATAAAAAGGTTTACCCACAATATATTTATAAACAAATGGTGGAAATATTATTACAAAAAATTTCACCTAAAAGAAATAATAATACAGCCGAAATAAATGAAATAATGCTTTATGTAAATCAAAACATTGTGGCACTAAAATATAAAGAAGCATTTGAAATTCTTGCTATTTCAGTTCAGGAGAATAAATTTTAATATGTTTGAAAAGATTTTAATTAGATATGGTGAGTTGACACTTAAAGGAAAAAATAGAGATAATTTTATAACACAACTGGCAAATAACATAAAAAAAATAACTGGTGAATTCCCTAAGATTGAATTCGACAGAATATATTTATCATATTCAGAAACAAATATGCAAAACTTAAAATATGTTTTTGGAATAACTAGTTACAGCCCTGTTTTAGTGTGCGAAAATGACATAGAAAAAATTGCTAAAATGGCTTTAAAACTGGTAAATAAGGAAAATAAAACATTCAAAATATCTGCTAGAAGGAACAACAAAAATTTTGAGCTTACAAGTGCTCAAATAAATCAAAAAATTGGTGCCTATGTTCTCAATCAATGTGACTGAATAAAAGTTGATGTGCATAGTCCTGATTGCAATATTAATATTGAAGTTAGAAAAGATACAACATATTTATTTTGTGACTTTATTAGTGCGCTAGGTGGTTTACCTGTTGGTATAAGTGGTAATGTTCTGCACCTTATGTCTGGTGGAATTGATAGTCCAGTGGCTGCTTTTGAACTTATGAAACGTGGTTTAAAAGTACATTTCCTTTCTTTTGTTTCCCCACCTCAAACCGATGATAAAACTATCAATAAGATGAAGCAACTAGTTTCCCTATTATCAAAATATCAAGGTAAAACAGATTTTTATTTAGCTAACTATTCTAAAATTATGAATTTTATTTCATTTACATCTAATGAATCATACAGAATTAACTTAATGCGCAGAAGTTTCTATCGTATTGCATCTACATTGGCTAAAAGCAAAAAAATCATTGCCCTATCCAATGGCGAAAATTTAGGTCAAGTGGCTAGCCAAACTCTTGAAAGTTTATCAACAATTGCTTGTGCAAGCGATTTATTGATATTAAGACCATTATTGACTAATGACAAAATTGAAACTATCAACATAGCTAAACAAATTGGAACGTATGATTTATCGATTGAAAAAGCAAAAGAAACTTGCGAACTATTTGCTCCTAAATCGCCAGTTACTAAACCTAATTTACAAACAGCTATTGATTTAGAAAAAGAACTAGTTAAATTACCAGAATTAGAAAAAGACTTACTTGATAATTTTATTAAACATTTAGTTATTGATTAGTATTACATAAGTGTTGATTATATCTGGACAAAAAAGACTCAAAATTTTACAATTTCGAGTCTAATTTTTTCCTGAGTTTCCGAGTTGCTAATTAATTTAGCAACTTTTTTAATGTCCTATATTACTTAAGTAATATAGAAAAAAATATTTTTATCTATACATTATATACCATTTATGATATAATTTAGGTGTTATGAGTAAATCTTTATATATTATGAAAACAAAAAATGGAAGTAGAAATAATCAAAGCTATTATGTTTTTGTTGCTACTTCTGCTGGTTATGGAAAAGGATATAAAAAAATAGTTTCATTAGGTAACCTAGAATCTTTGGAAGCAAAAAATCCACAATGTATTGAAATAATGAAAAGTGTTGTTAAAACTATGACATCTGATGATGAAC
>NZ_JNJV01000002.1 GCF_000702785.1 Mycoplasmopsis primatum ATCC 25948
AAAGGACATCAAATAACTTTATCTTTTGAAATATTGGCTTTATTAATAAAATGCTGAACATCTTCCTTAGTGGTATATCATTCATCATCATTAGCATATCGAAAGGCTTTGGTTATATCATTTTTTGATCTAGCTTTTGTTGAAGCAATATATTCAACAATAAATCTTTTTTTGCCTTCATCAACATTTGGTAATTTACCATGAATAATGTCGCTTATTTCTTCTAAAAATTTCATAAATATCTCTTCTATTTTGACCTTATTTCAATATATTTATTCAATTATAGTAAATTAAAAATCAAGTCCAATACAATTATTATTTAATGTATAACCATATTTACTTGATTTAAAAATTATAGTAAATTAACTCATTGAGCTAATAGCTTTATTTTGCTTATTTTGACTGTTTTTTAGTGGTTTTAGTCAATTTATCATTTGTGGAATTAGTTTTAACTTGCTTTGCAAATAATTTATCTCAAATTTCATCATAATGAGAAACAGGAATGAATTTTACATTTTCTTTTACTTCATCAGGAATATCAGCTAGATTTTTCTCATTGCTTTTTGGAATGAAGACAGTTTCAATATTCTTTTTGTATGCAGCAAATGATTTTTCTTTAAGACCACCTATTTCAAGCACTTTACCTCTTAGCGTAATTTCACCGGTCATAGCAACTTTTTGTGAGACAGGAATTTTAGTTAGTGCTGAAATTAAAGCAGTTGTAAAAGTTACACCAGCACTTGGGCCATCTTTTGGCACAGCACCTTCTGGAACGTGTACATGTATTTCGGTATTGTCAAAGTCAATATTCTTAATACCGAATTTTTCAGCATTAGCACGAACATATGAAAGGGCAATTTTAGCTGATTCTTGCATAACTTCTTTAAGTTGGCCAGTTAGTCTTATGCCTGGTTGCTTAGATTTGAATAAAGATACTTCAATTTGTAATGTTGTTCCGCCAATAGAAGTAAAGGCAAGACCATTAACCGAACCAATTTGAGGTGTTTTATCATTTTCGCTATCACTAATTTTTGGAGTGCCTAACAAGTCTAAAATGTTCTTTTCGTTAATAACAAAATTTTGAATTTTTTCGCCG
Source organism: Mycoplasmopsis primatum ATCC 25948 (assembly GCF_000702785.1). GTDB lineage: Bacteria > Bacillota_I > Bacilli_A > Mycoplasmatales > Metamycoplasmataceae > Mycoplasmopsis > Mycoplasmopsis primatum. The sequence continues at coordinate 1,097 of NZ_JNJV01000002.1, forward strand.
GCTACAATTTTTGTAACTATTTTACGCGCTATTTTGTCTAAATTTCTTTTAAGAGAACGAACACCTGCTTCAGCAGTGTAGTGCTTAATGATAAATTCAATTGATTTATCATCAATTTGGAATTGATCCTTAGTAAGTCCCGCTTGTTCGATTACAATGTTAATTAAATGTTCTCTAGCTATTTTGACTTTTTCACTTATTGTATAGCTATTTAATTCAATAATTTCCACACGGTCTAATAAAGGCGCTGGAATATTTTCATAATAATTAGCTGTAGCTATAAATAAGACTTTTGAAAGGTCATATTCGTGTTCAACATAATTATCTTGGAACTTTGTATTTTGCTCAGGATCAAGAACTTCAAGCATAGCTGAAGTTGGATCACCCTTAATATCACTTGACATTTTGTCAATTTCATCAAGTAAAATAAGTGGGTTAGAAACACCTGCTGATTGAATACCTTTAATGATTTTTCCAGGCATAGCACCAACGTATGTTTTTCTGTGGCCTCTTATTTCTGATTCATCATGCACACCACCAAGACTAATTTTGACATAACTTTTATCAAGCGCTTCAGCAATTGATCTGGCAAGAGATGTTTTACCAGTACCAGGAGGACCAACAAGAGTTAAAATAGGTACATTATTAAATTGCTTTTGCACTCTATTATTCTTAGTTTCTTTAAATAATTGCAAATCAATTTGATGTCTTTCATCAATATTGATTAAGTCTTTTTCTGCAGCTTCTTTATTATTATTTTTATGATTGATAATTAATGATAAATATTCAATTACACGTTCTTTAACTTCTTTTAGGCCATAGTGATTCTTATCAAGTACTTCTCGAGCATGTTTGATATCAAGATTTTCAATTTCAACTTTTCTTCATGGCAGTTTTTTGATGTTGTTAATATAGGTTTGAATAATATTTGAATCAGGACTTGATGACATCATGCCCTTTAGTTTTTCTTTTTCTGCCTTAATAGCTTTAATAACAAATTCAGGATAAATTTGTCTTAAAACAGGATCATTAATTGATTTAGTAAATTCATCCTCTTCGTCTTCTGGAGCATCTGATTCATTTAGTTGTTCCTTAATAGCCTTCATTTTTTCGCGAAGTAAAAATTCTTTTTGTTGCTTGTCTAAATTATTTTGAATTTTTCTATTAAGTTCTCTATCTAGTTGATCTTTTATATTTTCATCAGCGCGTTTTTTATTAACTGGTGAATTATTTTTGCTACTTTTAATAGAAAGGATAATTGTACTTAAGTCTTTTTCAGAAACATAATTTAATTTACGATATTCATCGTACATTTTGCACAATTCATTAACTAAATCATCATAAGTACTGTTAAGTTCAACAAATAGGCTCTCTTCATTATCCTCTTTAACTTGTTTGTAAAGTGCACTTTCAGTTAGCTGATTGATCATATAGTCAGCATCATTAGCAAATTCTTTTTTATGAGTTTCAACAAATTTTTTAATCACATCAACCATCAAAGCAAGAATTCATCTAAGAGAAGCAAATTTTTCTACAAGTGAATTAGCTTCAAAAATTTTGTTTCTTTCATAAGGGGGAACAGTGAAAAAGTTGCACAATGCATTAATTAATGAATCCATTGGGTTGTCAAGATTGCCGACAATTGAGCTATGATTAGACATTGCATATTCAGATCATTTTTGTATATCGTCAAATGAGCTTCCTCTTATATGTCTATATAAAACTAATGCATCGCCTCAAACTCTATTTTTAATTAATGTATTCATAGCTTCTTCAAAGCCGTTTATATCTATTGTTGGATCTCCAATAGCAATTTTGTCATCCACAGGAACATATCTTTCACATTCAACATATTCAATATTAATTAATGTTGGTTCTTCATTAGCACTATGTTTTCCTACTTTAACTTCTTTGCCGCCAAAAACATTTACTAAATCATATTTATGTAATGCTTTAATATCTGCTATATAAACAGGATCGCCCGTTTTTGGGTCAAATATGGTTTCGATACTATCTATTTGACACAAAGCAGTTGATTGATTCACATTAGAAATAGTGATATTTTCCAAAACATCTTTATATGTAGCATCCTTTTTTGATTCAAGTTCTGATTTAAAAATAACACCATTATCATCAGAAGGCAAGTATCACATAAGTAAAAATTGTTCTTTTTTAACTTTTTCAATACCTGTTCCATTATTTTTTGTATAGTCTTTAATTGCTTTTTTTAGAAATTCGTTTTGCGCAATTAATTCAGGAGTTAAGATTAATTTTGCATTTTCATAGTCAAAAAGCATGATTGAATTATGAACTGGATCATTTGCTTTGCTATATAACTGAGTTCTGTAAACATTTAGAAATATAAATTGAGTAAATGTTGAATATGAATTAGAACTCTTTTTTGTTTTATTCTGGCTATCGTTTTTCTTTGGTCTTCCCATATTGGTCTCCTTTATTAAAATAAAAGTTATTATTACAATTTTAGCACTCTTATGGCCTAATTGCTAAAAAATTATTTAATTACTAAATTAACTATCTTGTTAGGTACAAAAATTTCTTTAATTATTTGCTTATTGTCTAATCACTTTGCCACAGTTTCCTTGGCTTTTTCAAGCACAAAATCTTTATGATTGTTTTCAACTGAAACTGAAATTTGTCCTTTTACCTTACCATTAATTGTAATGCCATAATTTATTGAACTGCTATTTAATGATGATTGATCAATACTAAAATCAGTTAAATTTTTGCCTTCAAAAAGTTTAAAACTTAATTCCCAAGCGATATGCGGAACAAAAGGCTCAAGTATATTTAACGCCACATATAAAAACTCATTTAATAGAATGTTGTTATTTATTTTTTCATATGAATTTAAAACTTCCATAATTCAAGCTATCAAAGTATTAAATGCATATTCGTTTTTATTATCATTGTAAATTGCTTCTTGTTTAATTAATGATTGATAAAGTTTTTTTCTTGCTTCTTTTTCAAATTCATCTATTTCAATGGCATTCACATGCTTTTTAGCATCAAAATTTTTAATCAGTTGAACTTTCTTTGATAAATTAACAATTCTGTTTAAGAATCTATCGCATCCATCGACACCATCATCAGATCAAGATAATTCTTTTGTTGGTGGTGCCGCGAAAAGAATAAATAATCTTACTGCATCAGCTCCGTATTTAGCTATCAAATCAGTGGGTGATACTACATTACCTTTTGACTTAGACATTTTTGAACCATCTTTAAGTACCATGCCTTGTGTTAGTAAGCTTGAAAATGGTTCTCTAAATGAGATATATCCTAAATCAGCCATTGCTTTGGTAAAGAAACGAGCATAAAGTAAGTGTAATATAGCATGTTCGATACCACCAATATAATTATCCGCAGAATTTCAGTATTCAACTCATTTTTTGTCTAAAGCTTTTATATTTCTTAAAGCAGGTGGGCATGTATATCTTAAAAAATACCAGCTTGATTCGAAGAAAGTATCAAATGTGTCTGTTTCTCTTGTCGCTTTTTGATTACATTTAGGACATTTTGTTTTTAATCAGGTTTTATTGGTTTTTAAGGGGTTGCCTGCTGCTGAAAAATCAACTTTTCTGGGTAATACAATAGGTAAATTACTTGTTTTTTCAGGAACTAAACCACATTTGTCACAATGAATCATTGGAATAGGAGCACCTCAATATCTTTGGCGACTAATACCTCAATCTTGCATATTGATTTTTTCAAATTCTTTTAATTCAATGTTTGCTAAATCATTAACTGTAAAGTGAGATGAATTAATTTCATTGTCTTGTGCGAATTTTGCATAACTTTGTAATTTATCAACATTGATTAACAACGAATTATTCTTGTTATTTGATGTGGCGAAATCAGTGATATACACAGAGACGCTTTTTTCCTTATTTCCTTGTAAAACAAATAAATAAGGTAATTTTACAGCCATTTTTTGTGAAAAGTCTTTGCTTCTTGCTAAGACTTTTATTTGATTAATTTTATTTGTTGTATCTGTATCAAAAATTTGTTTTGCAATAAGTTCATCAACTATATCATGATTAGCACTAATACTAATGAAATCAACATTTTCAAGTTCGCTTTTATTGAGTATAAAGATATCAATTTTAGTTTCGAGCTCATGATTGTAAGATTCAAAAAACACTTTAAAGCCTTTTTGATAATTAATTCAATTATGTTGCATAGTTAAAACTTTTTCAGGTCAGTTGTCTTTAAGTAGTTCTAAATCTTGTTGCAATTCCTTAGCATAATTACTAATTTTTAAATAATACTGATCAGTTTCTTTTAACACTACTGGACTGTCACATCTTCAGCATAAACCTTTTATAACTTGTTCATTAGCCAAAACTGTTTGATCTTTTTCACATCAATTTAGAAGTGCTTTTTTTCTATACACTAGTCCTTTTTTTCACATTTTAATAAAAATTTCTTGTTCTCAGCGTGTGTAAATTTCATCACTAGTGATGCATTCATAATCTCACGCAAATGAAATACCAAGTTTTTTAATGTTTTTATTCATTGATGCTATGTTCTTATAAGTTCACTCTTTTGGATGAATTCCATTTTTAATTGCAGCATTTTCAGCTGGCAAACCGAAAGCATCTCAGCCAAAAGGGTGCAAAACATTATATCCTTTGCGTCTATAAAAGCGAGCTAAAGCATCGCCTATGGTGTAGTTTCTAACATGCCCCATATGAATATTACCTGATGGATATGGAAACATACTTAAAACATATTTTTTGGGCATACTAATGCTGTTTTTTGGTTCAAAATATTTAGTATCAAACCAATGTTTTTGCCATTTTTTTTCAATTTTTGATGAATTATAATTTGGCATATATTATCCTTTCAATTCGAAAACTGATATAAATTATATAAATGATAAATTTTTATTAATAAAAAGATTTTTTTCGTTAAGTTTCATAATAATATAAATTATTGTTGAATTAAGACTGAGATTAATAATATTAAAAGCAAAATAAACTACAAGAGCTCCTAAAAAGTAATTAGGCAAATTCAAGAAAAATGGTTTGAATTTATTATATTCGCTCACCATAGATTGATAAGTTCCAGGTTTGGTACCAAGCATCCCATACAGTTTAAAAAATCAAGGGTTGAAAGCAAATATATTCAATGCAGTTAATGCAATAGTGGTGTTAATTAAAGCCACAAATAAACTAAAAATAATTTTAATTTTTGATAATTTTTTTATTTTACTTATCAATTTATAAAACAGGCTAAAAAATATAGTGAATAATATTTGAGATGTGGCCAAAATCAATCGTCCAAGTATTCCTTGGAGACTATAACCCATTGAGCCATAACTAGGCCCAATAATGAAAAGTAAAATAATGATTAAAAAAGCGTATTTTAATTCTATTCATGTTGCGGTGGCCACAATTACAACAAGAGCAAGATCAAATTTTAAAAATGGGGCAAATGGAACCGTAAAAAATTTACTGCTGATAAAATTAACTAAAATAGTAATAGCAAGCAAAATACCTGTATAAGTTAATTTTAAGGTGACATTATCTGAATAATAAATTATGTTTCTTTTATTTTGTACCAAAGATTCTATCTCCTGCATCACCTAAGCCCGGTTCAATATATTTATCCTTGTTTAGTTTTTCATCTAATGAAGCTAAATAAATATTAAACTGGTTTCCAAAATGTTTTTCAATATTTGAAACACCTTCTTTTACACCCACCAAACAAACTAAACTAATGTTTGTAAAACCATCATTTTGCAATCTTTTGATAGCATCAAGTGCGCTATTTCCCGTCGCAAGCATTGGGTCAACCACAAAAACATAACTATCTTTTGAAACTTCTGGTATTTTATAAAAGTATTCAACAGGAGTATGTGTGGTTTCATCACGATACATTCCTATATGGCCAATCTTTGCTTCTGGTATAAGTTTTTGTAAACCATCAATCATTCCAAGACCTGCTCTTAAAATAGGCACAAAAACGATTTCTTTATCAAAATCATAGCCTGTATATTTTTGATTTAAAGGTGTTTCAATTGTCCTAGATTTAGTTTTATATTCTCTTAAAATTTCATAAACCATTAATGAAGCAATTTCATTCAGGTTTTGCCTAAAAAATGAATGACCAACTTTTTTATTTCGCATATTTGTCAATTTGATTTTAATTAACGGATGATCTATTACTTTAAGCATATTAATCTCCTATATTTTTATTTCTAATAATAATACTTTAATTATTAATATTAAAACTAAAAATAAGCATTATTTTGATAAAAATGCTTATTTTAATCATTATTGTTCAGCAAAAATGTGCTTATTATTCAAAATCATCATCAAGGTTAAAATTGATATTATCAAAAGCATTATCAACTTCTGGATTAGCAGCAGCACTTTTACCATTGAATTTTGGCTCAGCACCATTAGTCGTTTTTGTTTTATTTTTATTTTGAAAGCCATTGAAATTAGACTGGCTAACAGTAAATTCACCTGTTTGTCTTTGCTCTCTAACATGGCGAGGTTCTAGTAAGTGTAAATTATCTACTCTAACTTCGACCACAAAATTATTTTGCCCATTTGATTCAAAATTTGATGTTACAATTACACCTTCAATAGCTACAAGCGAACCCTTAGGTGCATATTGATTTAAAAAATCAGCTACATTTCTCCATGCTATTAAAGGAATAAAGTCAGTTGTATCATTATCATTATTATAATTTCTATTTACGGCCAATCTAGTTCTTGCTATCGAAACACCACTTTGTGTTTTATTAAAGCGTACATCACTTGATATTCTACCAATTAAAATTACTTTATTTAAATTCATGTTGTCTCCTTTTAGTTTACCAAATCTTTACTCTTTTTGACTTTGGCAATCACATCTTATCGGTTGATTTGATACCAAAAGCTGTGTAAAATTCGTCAAGGTTTTGTAATTGTACATTTGCTCTTAATTTAGCGGGTGCATGAACATCAATAACTAATAATTGTTTTGCTGTTTCAGGTTTATAAATACTTCTTCATACAGTAGCTCAATTAGTAAAGAATTCTCTTATATCATTTTTATAATTTGATACCGTTGCTTCAAGAGCACATGAAATTCCACCGGCATCTGCTATATTTTCTGATACTGTTAATTGACCATTACATTTTCCATATTCAGTTGTTTTACCGTCAAATAAAGCAATCATATCTTTTGCTTTTTCTTTAAATGTAGCAAAATCGTCATCAGTTCATCATGAATTAAGATTTCCTTTTTCATCGAATTGAGCACCGTTATTGTCAAAGGCATGGCTTATTTCATGCGCTATAACAGCACCTATTCCGCCATAATTAGTAGCCTCTGATTGATTATATGAATAAAAAGGTTTATTTAATATTCCTGCTGGAAAAACAATGTGATTCATAAATGGATTGTAATATGCATTTACTTCTGCTGGTGACATACCTCAGTAGTTTCTGTTAATTGGTTTTTGGTATTGTTCAAATTCCCATGTGTTTTTAACAACATTTATAGATAGTATATTTTTAACTAAGTTATCTCTTCTAAAATCAGAATTTGATATTTTAATCTTTTTATAAAATGGTTGAATTTCATTTGGATAACCAACATGCATTCCAAGAGTTTCAAGTTTTTGAATAGCTTTTAATTTAGTTTCTTGGCTTAATCATGTATTTACAATAAGTCTTTTTTTGTAAATATTAATCATAGCCTTAACCATATGTTCTACATTCTTTTTAGCAACAGCCTTAAAGGTTTTTTTCGCAAAGTATGAACCAAAAGGGATATTAAATTTACTATATGCTAAATAAAAAGCAGCTTTTTCTTTATTCATTGGTTCTTCTTGACCACTTAGAGTTCTTGAAAATTCGCCAGAAATAATTCTTGATTCTTCATTTAGTGCACCTGAAAAATGAATAATTGTTTGTAAAAACATTCATGATTTAATATTTTCAAAGTTTTCATCATTAAATATTTTGTCAATATTTTCTAAGAATTTAGGATATATTACATTTAATTTATCAACACTTTTAAGTATATTTTCAGGTTTTTTATTAACTAATTCTTCAGCTAATTTTTTAAAATTTAAATTTTGTGAAAATTGTTGGGCGCTATCTATATCATATATGTTATAAATTTTTGTATAGTCAGCACTTTCAAGCGCACTTCGAGTAAATTCAACTAATGAAGAATCAAAAGCAAGTGCTTGTTCAATAATTTTATTATTCTTTTCTTCGTCTGAATAATAGAATTTAAGTAGCTTTTTAGACATAGTTTTGTATGCTTCAAGTAATTTTTCTTTTGCTGGATGATTTTCATCATAATAGGTTGTATCAGGCAAAATTAAACCAGGGCCAGAAAAAGCTAAAATTTGATCTTCTATATTTTTGAAATCTTGCATAATTGCAAATTCAAAAGGAAGAGGAATTCCTCTTAGTATTAGATACTTATATTTTTCGAGCAAATCATCCTTATTATTAAGATCTAATATCACATTAAGAATAGGAACTAATGGTTTAACTCCTAATCTTTCCCTTTGGTCAAAGTTTTTAGCCAGTTCAGCTAAAAGAGCATAATTTAAAATTACGTTATCTTTAATTTTATTTTTATTTTTGTTTTTTGCTTCAATTAAATCATTAGTTTCTGTCATTAAAGCTTTTTCATTACGATCATGTATTTCATAAAAAGCACCTGTTGAACTTCTATCAACTGGTATTTTTGTTTTTTTCAATCATTCATGGTTGATAGATTCATAGAAGTCATCTTCTAATCTTATTTTTTCTTTTTCCATAAATATTCTCCTTGATTATTTTCCCTTATATTAGAAAGCATAGCTATACATGCGGTTTCTGCTCGCAAAATAGTTTTGCCTAATGAAACTATTTTACAGCCATTTTTAGTTGCAAAATCAATTTCATTAGTACTGAAACCACCTTCTGGTCCGACTATTAAAATGCAGTTAGTTTTTAAATCATTTAATTGATTTTTTGTATCTTCGTTTTCATATGCTATGTATATATTTTTGTCTTGATTTTTTAAAATAATATCGCAATAGTTTTGAACACTAACAAGCTCTGGTGCCACATTTCTAAAACTTTGTTCAGCAGCGTTTTTAATTATTTCATTAAATCTATCAAGTTTTTTATTAAATTCATATTTAATAAGATTTTGATCCACGAATTCACTATTCATAGGAATTATTTTAGTAGCACCTAATTCAGTAGCCTTTTGAATTAACCATTCAAATCTTTTGATTTTGATAATGGGGGCAGCTAAAATAACTGGCATATTAAATTCGTTATTTATTTCAACTTTTTTGACTATTTTAGCGTTGTTTTGGTCAAAAAAACACTCGAAGAACTCACTATTATAATTACATAAAAAATTATCATTTTGTAATCTAGCGCTCTTAATATGTTTGCGAACTTTATCATCTAAAATGAAATAATCACCGTCTTGTTTGTCTACAAAAAATTTATGCATTACGCCTTTCTAATTATTATTAATATTTTAATTATACTATAAGAGCGTTTTCAATTTTAAAAGTAAGAAAAAAGCAGCCTATGCCGCTCTCTTTACTTTTAAAGTATTAACTAAAAAATGAAGGTATGTTGTCAGAATAATCTTCATCAGATGATTCTTTATTTTTATGACTCTTGTCATTGATCATTTCAAGACCGATTTCTTGGTGATCGCTGTTTGTTTCATAAGTTTGAGAATCATCATTTTTAATAGTATTTTTTAGACTATTATTAATGTTTTGTAGTGTTATTTGGCTTTCATCTATAAAAGAATCTTGCCCAGCTATAACGCTTATTGCAAAGAAGTCATCATTTTTATGATTTCAGCAATTATTAATTATTCCAAACTTAATATAAACGTTTTCTCCAAAATAGTTTCTGAGCATTGATATTGCATCATTAACTTCTTTTAGAGATCCTCTTGAATCAAGCTCAAAAAAGATTAGAACACTTTTATATGTATTATTAGGCGTAATCTTGAAAGGATTGTCCTTAATAATATTATTTATAGCGTTTTTGACTCTATTAGTTCCTGAATAACGTGAATGAGCAACAAAAAGATTAGAACCATTTTTAATAGTGTTTATTAAATCATTAAAATCAATATTAATTGATCAACTAGAATATAAAATTTTAGAAATACTGTAAATTAAATGTTTTAGTTTATTATTTGCTAGTTTAAGCGCATCATCATAAGGTAAATCAGGATAATTATCAAGCATACTTTGATTTTGCACAATTGAAAATGAGTTAGTTTGCTTTTTGATTTCACCTAAACCATCTAGCGCAATGTTAAATTTTCCCGATCCTTCAAATTCAAAAGGTGTTGTTAAAATTGCTATTGTTATAATGCCAAGTTTTTTAGCTCATTCAGCTATAACAGGTGTAGCACCTGTGCCGGTTCCACCTCCAAGACCTGCTGCTAAGACTAAAAGTTCTGTGTCTTGCAATATTTTAAGAATTTCATCTTTGGTATTTAAGGCACATTCTTTTCCGATCAAAGGATTTCCGCCGGCACCACCACCGTTATTATGCGAATTAATTAATAACAATTTGTTATTGCAAAAATTGTCATCTTTATTAAGGTGTTGCAAGTCTGTGTTCAAAGCTCAAAATTCAATGTTTTCAGTATTAAATTCATTATTTTGAATTATTGAATTGATCATATTATTTCCAGCACCGCCAATTCCTAATACCTTGACTTTGATATTTTTTGCTTTAGATAAAGTGTTCATAACTTGCACCCCTTTCTTTTTTATAGTTGTCACAATTAATGTCTAACTAATTTATTAAATGAATGAATTAATTTATTAATTGTTGGAGTTCTAAGATCACATAATGGAATAGTGTCCATCATATTTTCACTTCATTTAATAGGAAGAGCATTTGAAAGATATGCTGCACCTAAAAAATAATTATTAGTTCCTAGAACTTGGACATCCTTATTGTCGTTTTTGACAATTAATGTATTTCTAATTTCATTTTTTAATTCATTAGAAACAAGATTAGTATTTTTGCCATAAACTAACAACTCAACATCTGGAAATTGAATTTCATTTTGTAAATGGTCTTTAATTTTTAAGGCTAACTCCTTAATAATATTTTTTAAAACATTTAATGTATTTTTCTCTAATGTGTGATTATCGTATTGATCAAATAGATCATAGTTTTCAGCTAATGCTGATAACATAAGATTCGAAACTAAATCACCTTTTCTAATTTCTCTTGGAAATTGATTTAATATATTTGCTATTTTAATTTCATGTTTATCGTAGAAAAAAGGCACGTTATTAACTTTTCCAATTAATGAAACATAATTTCATGAAAAGTCAACTGTTAATTTGAATTTATTCATTTTTAAATTGCTATCTAAACATTGAGATTTAAGCAAAACTTGATTAAATTCATAACCTATGCTTTTAAAATAATTGTGCAATTTGCTTACATTTGAATTAGGCAACATAGAAATTTTCATTTGATAAGTTACTAATTTGCTTGCTTTTTTACTTGTTGGCAAAACACCATATTGTTTTGTTGAAATGCCATCACGATTTAAAAGTTCATATAAATATGTATTATAACTAATAACAAAATTATCATTTTGCTTGAAATTGTTTTTTAATTCACCTTGATATTGTTTAACAATTTCATTTGTAACTTCATTATTAGGCAAATCAAATGATAACTTATCTTTTTCAACTATTATGCCACCATCAGTGCTGTTAGCAAATTGATCATCTACGATAAGAGAATAAAAAAAGGTTTTTTTGGTTTTTTTACTTAAAAAAGGTCTCTTTTTAACTAAATAAGATTTAATCTCATTGAGTTTTTGTCTTATTTCATCTTTGTTTTCAATATTGTATGTAAAGTAGTCATTAAAAACTGTCATGAAATTAGAACCATTTCATTCAAGAAAATTGTATTCAATAGTTTTTTCCTTGATGTATAAAGAAACAAAATAATTTGTTTTTTCAATAGATGTCATAATAACTCCTTTCCATAATTTTGTAAATTATTGATATATAACAAAGTTAAAATAATTTTGTTAAAACTCTTAATTTAGCACTTCGTGCTCTGTTGTTATTCAGCAACTCTTCTTTTGAAGGGTTAATTACTTTAACGCTATATTGTTTAACTTCATTGATTGGTAGTTTTGATGGCAATTTATTTTTTATTAAATTACCAAAAAAATTTTTTACAATCCTATCTTCTAATGAGTGGAACGTAATAATTGCCAAGCTAGCTCCTGGTTTTAAAAGGGCTATTGCTTGCGACAACATAGACTTAATAGAATCAAATTCATTATTGACTTCAATTCTAATTGCTTGAAAAACTGCTTTACAAGGATTTTTTAATTTTAATAATTTTGCTGGATAAGCACTTTTTATAATTTCACATAATTGTAATGTTCTCTCAATAGGACGATTTTTAATGATGGCATTCGCAACTTGATTAGCAAGTTTTACCTCTGCGTAATCATTAAAAATTTGTCTTAATTGTGATTGATTATAATTATTTACAACATATAAAGCGTCAAGTTTTTGACTAATATCCATTCTCATATCGAGAATTGCATCCTTATTGTAACTAAAACCTCTTTCAGAATTATCGACTTGTGGGCTAGAAATACCTAAATCAGCTAAAATCCCATCTACTTGCTCAATTTTCATTTTTTGTAATTCACTAGTTATATTTGCAAAGTCTGAATGAATTAAATGAAAATTGTTATTGATTTGACTTAATCTTTTTCGACTTTCTTCTATCGCAAAAAGATCTTTATCAAAACCAATTAAACAACCAGAAGTAATTTTTTGACTAATTTGACTAGCATGACCGCCCATTCCAAGTGTTAGATCTAAATATATACCATTAGATTTAACATTTAGCGAATCGATAACTTCATTTAGCAAAATTGGAACATGTAAATTTTTCATAGTTATTCTTTTTCTGCTAATTTAGATGCAGCTTTTGCTATAGCATCTTTATCTAATGTTGTTTCATAGTTTTGATACTGTTCCACTCCTCATAGTTCAACAATATCACCTACACCAATTAGTAATACTTCTTTTTGGATAGCGGCATAGCTTAAAAATTGCTTTGGTAAGATAAAACGACCTTGTGAATCAACTTCGATTTCTTGACTTTTTCCTAATCAAGCACGTCTTATTAAACGAGCTTCAGAACTAAATTGACTTTGTGAAATTAACTTTTCACTGAAAGTTTTAAAAGTCTCTTCACTTCTGAGCTCAATTACATTATCGAGCCCGATTGTGATATAGAATTTTGACCCCAAACCATCACGAAGCTTGGCTGGAATCGCTATTCTGTTTTTATCGTCAATTGATCTTATAAATTCACCGAACATTTTCCACTTTCCTCCACTATCCACCACTATTATACACATTAGAATTTTTATTTTAAAAGCAAAAATTAAATTAAAAAAATTTTAGGAATTTTTAGAAAATTTTATTTTTTACGCAGAAAGAAACTTTTTATATTGTAAAAAAGCAAGAAAAGAAAAAAAGCACTTTAAAAAGTCGATTTAAAGAATCGAATCTATTGCTTTTTTGTGTGGCAAAATGTGGAATTTTTGAAATTTTGCATGTAAATGGTATTTGAAATTAATTAATTGGTCAGAAATAGTGGATTCGTAAAGCTATGGTCGTATAAGTTGGATAAATAATGCAATCTATTATTAGAAAGGTTAGAGGCAAACAAAGAACCTATGCTAATTAAAAGAACCAAATATTTATATTTGGCTCTTATTATTTAATAGTGTGTTTTTTACTAAAAATGGCTATAACATAGGCCTTAAAGTAAAATTGAAATTATTTGTTTAAAAAACCTAATGCTGATGTAACATCTTCAATTTTGCCAATAAGCGTTAATAAATCACCTTTAACAAGTGTAGTTAAACCACTTGGTAAGATATTTTGCGAACCCCTTTTAATTAATACAACACTTACACCAAAGTCGTAAAATTTTATATCTTTGATGGTCTTACCTTCATATTTTTGGTTATTTAAGACTGTTGTTCCCATAACAAAACCATCGCCAATTTCTTGTAGGTTCTGACTAAAACGAATGAAATTAGGGTTAGCAGCAATTAAAGCAGTACGAATACCCGCTTCATATTCAGGTTTTATGATTACATTGACCCCTATTTGTTGTAAAACTCTTGCATGTCTGATACTTTTTGCTCTTACAATTAGATTTTCTATATTTAACTCTAAAAGTGCTGCGACTATTTCAATATTATCTGAAACTGCAACTACAATTGTATCCATTTCTGATATATTAAGGGCTTTTAATGCCTTGGTATTAGAAGCATCTGCTACAACTATTTTTTGTGCAACATCTTTATATTCGTTAAGTGTTTGTTCATTTTTATCAATTAATAAAAGAGAACAATTCATTTTTGATAGTTGGCTAATTACCGCAGAGCCAAAACGTCCTGTTCCAATTACACAAATATCTTGATTTCTTTTTTTCGCCATATTTACTCCGTAAAATATTTTTATAATTATACATACTTAATTAATAAGAGCTACAGTTGAAAAATTAATGCAATGTAAAAATCTTATATTCTTCATACTTCATATAAGGATTTTTAATGTTAATATAAAACAGCAAAAAATAAATTGATGATGATTAGAAGTTCTTATTACAAAAATCTTCAAAATTATTTTTAACAAACTCAATAATTTTATTTACTGCTTCTTGACAATTTATAGGGTTGCTAATCATTCAAAATTCTATTGGTTTAAATTCGACTTTTAATGTATCTAAATATTTAGCTTTATTAAAATATCTAGTAAAAAATTTAAAATCTGATGATAAGTTTATATTTTCAACAGAAGAAAAAATCATAACATGAACGGGAATACCAATATTTTGACATATTTGAAAGAATTTTTGATTAATAAAATTATCGCTGCTGAGATCTATGATAGGTGTTATATTTAACAATAAACTTTTTTTCAAAGAGTTGGCAAGTTTTTCTAAATGATCTTTGTAGTTATCTAAATTAAAATAATTATACTTTATGGTGCTTATTCCATTAATTTTGGGAACGATTTCATCGTCATTGTCCAAAGTCACAGTGCAAATATCATAAACTGTTTTGATTTTGTTAATATGATCATGATTTTTAAGTTGAATAATTGGCACATAGTTAATTAATTGTAAAAAAGAACGAAAACTTTTATTTTTTTTATATATTTTTTTATTTATCTTTCAAAAACAATTTAATGTTTTATTTATTTTTTTAACTTCATCAAATTCACCACATGAAAAAAATATATTAATCATTTTTTAAGACCTCACTTGACCTTTTGGACCCTCTTTAAAAATTTTAGATAGTAATTTGCTTTCATAAATTTTAAGATATGAATTATTATTATTGCCTGCAATAGATAAAAATAACACTCCAAAAAAACCTCATACAAATGGAAAGGCAAAAAATAATGTATGCCACTTGTCAGTACCATAAATACACATTGGCAGTGAACAAAATACAATCATTAAAACACACAATAAAAATTCAAATCAAAATTGTTTAATAAACATCAATAATTTAAATTTATAATTTTTTTTAGGAGTGACAATAAAATTAGGTTTTTTGTGAAAAATAGAAAAAAGAATCATTTTGATTGAACATATAAATATTGAGAAAATAATAGTAAATGAGATAATAAAGTAAAAAATAGTAGAAAAAAAAGATATGTATTTATGTTGATTGAGAATTTCTTTTATTCATGGTATAAATATAAAAAATAACGATATTAAATATATGTATATGTTGTGATTAATAAAATCTCTATTGAATGTAAAGATTAAAACATTATTAAATTGAAAAATAAACCCAAAAATAATTGTTAAATAAATCATAGATACATGTGAAAATAACTCGAATTTTAGTCATTTTGGATAATTTCCTTTTCTTTTTTTAACAATCATTTTAGACATCTCAATGTTTCCATTAATAAATTTACCTTGTCTTTTTATAAAAGCTGATAAATTTATAGGAAAATCTTCCTGACATATAATGTTAGGAGCAAAAACAACAAAAATATTTTCATATAACATTTTCAATGTGAAAGCATTATCTTCAGAGACAACTTGTGGGAAACCACCCACTTTATCAAAGCATTCTTTTGAAATCATTGCTCCGTGACCGAAACAATTTACTAAACCATTTTTATTTCTTGGCCATAATGATTTAAAGAGTGAAGGAAGAATAGAAACACTAAACCACTTTTGAAAATTATTAGTGATTCCTGTACTTCTGCCTTTGTGATTTGCTTGTACGATACCAACATTTGAATAATATTTAAAGTATTTAAGTGATTCTATAATGAAATTTGTTGGAATTATTTCATCAGAATCTAAAATTACTAAATAATCGTAGTCGCTTTTGTTTAAAAAATAATTATTTATATTTCCAGCTTTAAATCCTTCTTTTGTCTTTCTCCTTACTAATTCAATATTTGGATATTTCTTGACAAATTCATTTATTTTATCTATGTATTCTTTATTTGTACTATCGTCTAAAATAACAACTTTATAATTTAAATAGTTTTGGATGGAAGAAGTTAATAATGCTTCTTCATTGAAATCATTACAAGTACAATATGCTAAAATGACTTTTTTATCGGTTAAAGATATTGGTAATGAATGTATCTCATTAATAATTTTTAAATTATTTCTTTTTTCAAATAAACCAATAATATATTGCATTAAATCATTTATCCCAAGTCATCAAAAGTAACAAATGATAAATATATTTATTACAAAAAGAATTGTCATAGATATCTGTTTTACAATAGTTCATGTATCAGCATTAAAAAAATTTTCATTTTTAAAATATGTAATAATGGAATTAGATGATAAATAAAATAAAAATGCTGAAATCATAAAAAATAACACTATTGAAATAAAAAATACTTTGCGTTGTTTAACTAATTTTTTCATTTTTATGTTTTGTCCTTTTACAAGTGCATCATATCTATTAGTGTATTCTATATTTTAATATTTAGCATGAAAATATCAGCTAAGATAGTATTATATAAACCAATATTCTATAATATTCTAACTTATAAATATAAAATAAAAGTTTATTATATAGTAAAATGCCAATAAATAGAAAAAATAATAATCGCAAATTAACCATTATTAATGTTGAATTTTTTTATTCTGATTTCCTTTGTCTAAGCTTCTTTTACAACGTACAATTCATAACACATAATAATCGAAGGATGAATAATATATCAATATAAATATTATTTAAAAATGTTAAAATACTAAATATAAATTAAGGACTTAAATTTAATTAATATGAAGCTAAATAAATTATCAAAATGATTAAGAAATAATAAAATCAAAGCCTTTTTTGTAAAAATTTGACTCTGGTCAAAAAATAGCATGAAAGTTAAATACATCTTTCTTGTTTATTCCATTGTGGTAACATTGGTTACTATTTTTTTATCAACGCCTATTACATGAAATCCAGAATATAAAGAAAAAATAACATTTTGAGATGCTTTTTTTACTGCTTGCAGTGCTTTTAGTGACACTGGGCTGGTAAGCCATCCCACTTATTATGCTTGAAATATGTTTGGTCAATGTTTAATAGCAATTTCTATTTTAGCTGGTGGTTTTGGTATTTTTGCACTAAAAGTATTATTTATAAATGTCATATTTATGCACTCACATATGAGTCTTAGCGATGTTGAATTAGTGGCCTATGAACGCGGCAATTCTGATTTTTTTAAGAACAAAAAAATGATTACTGATTCAATGGTATTTCTAGCCATTGTTTTAATCATATCATCGTTTATACTTTCATTTTATTTCTACTATGTACCACCCAAATCTTCATTAAATGAAATTAAAAATGCATTAATTAATTCTTCAAATAGTAGCTTTATATCACCAGTAGGAAATTGAAGTTTAAGTTTTAGATATGGATTTTTTCATTCCATAACTGCTATTAATAACGCTGGTTTTGATATTATAGGTGACAGCTCATTAATGCCATATTATAAAAACATTGGACTCCAAATTATTTTTCTTATTTTACTTATTATTGGCGGAATTGGCTATCCTGTGATTCATGATATTATGAATTATATTCGTGTAAAAAGAAAGAATAAAAAAGCCTTTTTTAATTGAAGTTTATTTACAAAAATATCAACTGTTACATTTTTCTTAGCGACATTAATAGGTTTTATTTTAGTTATAACTTTTGAAACAACTTCACAAAATTCAATATTTAAATCGCACGATTCATTTTATACTAATGATGCTTACAGAGTTTGATCACTATTTTTCATGACTGTGTCTACACGTAGTGCTGGTTTCACCACTTTTAATTTGCATCATTTAAGTGAGCCATCATTGTGAATTTTAGGTATATTAATGTTTATTGGTGCCGCACCAGCTTCTACTGGTGGTGGAATTAGAACAACAACATTTGGAATTTTAATTCTAGCTATTATTAGTAAAATATTAGGTCGTCCAAGCGTAAGAGCCTTTAAGCGTAAAATTGATGATGATACTGTAAGAATGAGTGCTGTTGTTTCTGTGATTAGTATTATTTTAGTTATCACAACCTTTTTAATTACTATGACTAGTTTTGACAATTACGGCGGACGGATTTCTTCTCGTGATTTCAACTCAACACATATTTTCTTTGAAGTATTTTCAGCCTTTGGAACTTGTGGTCTTTCAACGGGAATTACAAGCCAATTGAATATTGCTTCAAAAATTGCTATTAGTATATTAATGTTTATCGGTCAATTTGGTATTAGCAGTAGCGTGTTAGTATGAAACAGTAAGAAAAATTATGCTTATAAATATGATTTTATAACTGAATCAGTCACAATAGGATAGGAGCTTTAATATGGAAAATGAATCATTGCCAATAAATAAATTGACTAAGTTCTCACAGTATTCAAGAAATAAAAAGTTTCTTTATCCAGTTTTTTTTATTGGTTTAATTGTAATTTTATACACTATTGCATCAGTGATAGCATTAATAGCATATAGACAATGAAATCATATTGCTTTGAGCCTAATTATCTCATTAGCAATCATTTTTGTACTATGAATATTGCTACTTGGGCCATTATTACAAATGTTTAATCTGTCATTTATTGTTTTTAGAGCACTCAATGATGATAGTAACCCATGAAGGAGCAAAAAACCATATTCGTGAATATTAAAATTTCAAGTATTTTTTGCTATTTATGCCTACAACTTAATTAATAAAAAATCAAATTGAATTTCACATAACGAAAGAAAATTAATAGTTAAGTATTTATTAAATCAAAATGATGATATTTCAGTAACACAAAAATTTGAAAAATAAAGGAGAAATAATGACTCAAAAAAAGAAAGTTATAACTAGCGACAATGTTTTATTAGAAATAGGTAATTCATTTGATTTAGAAAATATTAACAATTTACTAAATTTAAAAAATCAATATGTGGACTCTTTATTGATCAGCGCTGATGGAATAGAGCATGAAACTTTAAAAAGTTTTTATCAAGAAGTTGCTCCAACAACAAGAGGCTATAAAACATTATATAAACTTTATGATACAAAAGAATCAATCAATTTATCAGGTATTAGATCATTAGATCATAATAAACAATTATTCATTGACCAAATTAGTGCTATATTAGAAAACAATGTTAATGAAAAGTTGTACATTGTTATCCCTTATGTTTCAACAATTGACGAATTTGTTGAAGTTAAGGAATTAATTGATTTATTAGTAGTTACGACAGATTCAAAAAATGACAGAAAAGACATTAAAATAGGCTTTTCTGTCGATAATGCGTCTGCTGCACTCCATTGCCATCGTATTTGTAATTATGCTGATTTCGTTATTATTAACTCAGATAATTTATTAGCCAATAGTTTAGTAATCGACCAGAATTCAAAATTATTTAATTATAACAATCCATCATTTATTAATTTATTAAAGATAGCAACACAAGGTGCTAAAATACACCAAAAATTCTGCGGCTTGTATGGTTCAATTTTGAATAGTCCTAAATTCTTGCCGCTTATTATTGGGCTTGACATTAATCAAATTTATGTACCTTTCAACAATGTTGATAATTATTGCAAAATTATTAATAAAATTCCTAAAAAGTATGCAACTCAACTAGTTGAAAACATTATTTATAGTGCTGATACCAATAAAAAAGTTGTTGATGTTATTCAAAAATTCAACGATGATTTATAAAAAATCATTTATTTATAACAAATTTATAAATTATTGCTAATGCAATATTTTAGTAGTTAATAATTTATTAATAATTATAATTTTAATAATATGAATAGCTTCAAATTACATTCGACTTACAAACCAGCTGGTGATCAACCCAAAGCCATTAATGAACTAGTAAAAGGCATTAAAAACAATGTAAAAGAACAAGTTTTACAAGGTGTAACTGGTAGCGGTAAAACTTTTACAATTGCTAATGTTATTAAAGAATTTAACCGGCCTGTTTTAGTTTTATCACATAATAAAACGCTGGCTAGCCAATTATATAGCGAGCTAAAAAGTTTTTTTCCTGAAAACAAAGTGGAATACTTTGTTTCATATTTTGATTATTATCGTCCAGAAGCTTATATACCATCTAGTGATTCATACATTGATAAAACTAGTAAGAGAAATGCAGAATTGGATGCTATGAGAATTAGCGCTGTCAATTCCATTTTAACAAGAAACGACACAATAGTTGTGGCTTCTGTATCAGCTATTTATGGTGCTTTAAATCCCAATGAATATGAAAATAACTTTATGACTATTCATGTTGGCCAAAAAATTAAACGAAATGATTTTATTAAAGAATTAATTCGCAGAAATTTTGAAAGAAATGATGTAGCACTTGACATGGGTATATTTGCTGTTAAAGGTGATGTTATTTATATTTATCCTGCTTATGATGATTCATTTGTGATTAGAATCGATTTTTTTGGTGATGAAATCGATTCAATCAAAACTATAAATCCAATAACTAAGGAAGTTGAACAAAATCATAACGAATTCTTAATTTTCCCAGGTGATGCCTATACAGTCAATAATGATATTTTGCAAAAAACTGTGACATTAGCCAGTATGGAATTAAAAGAAAGAATCGAATTTTTTGAAAAAAATAATAGATTATTAGAGGCTCAAAGGATCAAAGAAAGAGTTGAAAGAGATCTTGATTCATTAGCTGAATTCGGTACATGCCCTGGTGTTGAAAACTATTCTATGTATCTTGATAATAGAACATTTGGACAAAGACCATATACATTATTAGATTATTTTAAAGGCAAGCAACCTTTGGTTTTTATTGATGAATCACATATGATGATTCCACAATTAAGAGCAATGTTTAAAGGCGATAGATCACGTAAGCAAACTCTTGTTGACTATGGTTTTAGATTGCCAAGTGCACTAGAAAACAGACCTTTAACCTTTGATGAATTTGAAGATGAATTTGATTATCAAAAGGTTTATATTTCTGCTACTCCTGATGAATATGAATTAGATAAAACTCATGGTGCTGTTATACCTTTATTTGTGCGTCCAACGGGCTTGCTTAATCCAATTATTGAGGTAAGACCAGCAAAAGGCCAAGTAGAAGATATTTATGATGAATTGCAAAAGCAAAAAGAAAAAGGAGAGAAGTCACTTATTCTAACTACAACCAAAACGTTTGCAGAAGAATTAACTAGATATTTCATGGAAAAACATGAAAAGATCGCTTATTTGCATAGTGAGCATAAGACCTTTGAAAGAAACGAAATTTTGAGAAAACTACGTAAAGGGATTTATGACTGCGTGATTGGGATTAACTTACTTCGGGAAGGGATCGATTTACCTGAAGTAAGTTTGATTATGGTGCTTGATGCTAATAGTGAAAGCTTTTTCAGATCGACAAGAAGCCTGATCCAAATCACAGGTAGAGCCGCTAGAAATAAAAACGGACGTGTAATTTTCTATGCCGATTCAATATCAAGAAGTATGCATGAAGCAATGCAACAAAATAGTGAAATAAGAGAGATCCAAGAAAGATATAATAAGATTCATAACATTATCCCGCAAACAATTATTAAGCCAATACAGGAGCCTATTCAAGGACATGCTCTTAATGATGCTATTTCATTTTATTTTAAAAATTCAAAAAACAAAAATCCTGATAGTAATATATCAAAAGAGGAATTAATTGCTAAACTCAAAAAACAGATGGAACAAGCAGCTAAGGAATTAAACTATGAAAAAGCAATGGAAATTAGAGACTTAATAATTGACTTAAGAAGCAATGAAACAGATAAAAAGGTAAAAATTAGCAAGGAGTAATATGTCAGTAAAAGATCAAATAATAATTCATGGAGCCAAGGAAAATAATTTAAAAAATATTGACTTAACATTACCTAAAAATAAACTCATCGTTTTTACTGGTTTATCAGGTAGTGGTAAAAGTAGTTTGGCATTTAATACTATTTATGAAGAAGGGCGCCGTAGATATGTTGACAGTCTAAGTAGTTATGCTCGTTTATTTTTAGGTGGTACTAGCAAGCCAAATGTTGACTCTATTGAAGGACTCAGTCCATCAATTTCTATTGAACAAAAAACAACACATAACAATCCGCGTTCTACTGTCGGTACAGTAACTGAAATTTATGATTATTTTAGATTGCTTTTTGCTCGTATAGGAAAGCCATTTTGCCCTAACCATAATATTCCTATTGCTAGTCAAACTAATAGCGACATATTAAAAAGTATTTATGAGTTTCCAAACGAATCTAAAATATTTATACTTTCACCAGTAATTGATGGAGAAAAAGGTACTCATGCTAACCTATTAGAAAAACTTAGAAAAGATGGCTTTTTACGTGTGCAAATTGATGGACAAATTTATTCGCTGGATGATGAAATTAAATTAGAAAAAAATATTAAACACTTTATTGATATAGTAGTTGATAGAATCGTTTTAAATGAAGAAAATCGTAATCGGATTGCTGAGGCTATTGATGTTGCACTTAAGTATTCAAAAGGGTTATTAAAAATTGAAACAACAGAAGGAGAAATAAAAAAGTTCTCAAAAATGCACTCATGTATTTATAAAGACTTTGATATGCCAAAAATTGACACAAAACTTTTTTCATTCAACGCTCCTTTTGGTTCTTGTCCTATGTGTAAAGGTTTGGGAGTTAATTTAAGAGCTGATTTTGACGCACTTGTTCCTGATAAATGAAGAACAATTAATGATGGCGCAATCGCAATTTTTAAAAACACAGTAAATACTCAAAACCTTGAATGACAAGAATTTGAAATTTTACTAAATACCTATAAAATAGACAAAAACGCACCGATTGATTCATTATCAAATGCTGAATTAGATATTATAAAATATGGCTCAAAAGAGGATATAGAATATGTTTTAATATCTTCTAGTGGTAATAAAACACGAAGAAATAGACACATTGAAGGTATTCTTGAAAAAGTTGAATATGACTATTTTAATACATCAAGTGAGCGTGTGCGTGATTGGTTAAGAAAGTATATGGGTTCATTTGTATGTACAAAATGTAATGGTTCAAGACTAAACAAGTATGCACTAAGCGTGAGAATAGATAATTACAATATTTATGATTTGATGAAAATGAGCGTTGATGATGTATTGATAACTTTAGACAATTTAAAACTAAGTCCAGAAGAAAGCTATATATCTCAGTTAATATTAAATGAATTATACAATCGTCTTTCCTTTTTAAAAAAAGTGGGGTTAGGCTATTTAACATTAAATAGAAATGCTGAAACATTAAGTGGAGGTGAAAGCCAAAGAATTAAATTAGCAACGCAAATTGGTTCAAATTTAACAGGTGTATTATATGTTCTTGATGAACCTTCTATTGGACTTCATCAAAGAGATAATGAAAAACTTATTCAAGCGCTTAGAAATATGGTTGACTTAGGTAACACCTTAATTGTTGTTGAACATGATGAAGAAACTATCAGGAATGCTGATTATATAGTTGATATAGGAAAATATGCTGGTGTTCACGGTGGTGAAATTATCGCTCAAGGCTCGCTAAATGATATTCAAAATTGTAAAGAATCAATAACTGGAAATTATTTAAATGGAACTAGATCTATTCCTATTCCTGCAACAAGAAGAAGCGGAAATGGTAAAGTATTAATCATTAAAGATGCAGCGGAGAATAACTTAAAAAAGATTACTGTTAAATTTCCATTAGGAAAATTCATAGGTGTTACTGGTGTATCTGGTAGTGGTAAAAGTAGCTTAGTTAATGAAATTTTAGTTAAAGGTTTAACTAAGTATTTATCTAAAACATCACAAGGTAAGGTCGGTAAATTTTCATCATTCTCAGGCACGTTCAATATTGACAAAGTTATTGCTATTAACCAAAGTCCTATCGGTAGAACACCAAGGTCAAATCCAGCTACATATACATCTGTTTTTGATGATATTAGAGATATTTTTGCTTCTGTGGAAGAATCAAAAGCTAGGGGTTATCAAAAAGGAAGATTTAGCTTCAATGTATCTGGTGGCAGATGCGAAAAATGTTGGGGTGATGGTTATTTAAAAATTGAAATGCATTTTTTACCTGACGTTTATGTGCCCTGCGATGATTGCGAAGGACAAAGATATAATCGTGAAACATTAGAGATTAAATACCATAATAAAAATATAGCAGAAGTGCTTGATATGACCGTGGAAGAAGCTCTTGAATTCTTTGATGCGCGAGCAAATATAAAAAATAAACTTAAAACTCTAAGTGCTGTGGGTCTAAATTACATTAAATTAGGTCAACCTTCAACAACTTTAAGTGGTGGAGAAGCTCAAAGAGTTAAATTAGCAACATATTTACAAAGGCCTGCTACGGGTAAAACTATGTATGTTCTAGATGAACCTACAACAGGGCTACATCCTTATGATATTGCTAATTTGCTTGAAGTACTTAACAATATAGTAGATAATGGTGATACTGTTGTTGTGATTGAACATAATCTTGATGTTATTAAAAATTGTGACTATATAATTGATTTAGGCCCTGAAGGCGGAAAAAATGGTGGCTCTGTTATAGCAACAGGCACACCAGAACAAGTGGCTGGATGTGAAAATAGCTATACAGGACAGTATTTGAAAAAAATATTAAATTTATAAAATATAATGAGGTTAGTATGATTGGATTAATAATAGCAATATTAGTAACATCAGTAATATTATTTGGTATTTTGTCTTCCATAATTGTTTTTTATCTAAAAAATAAAAAGAAGAAAACCGCGGGATTTAAATTTGAAGCATACATTAAGAACAAATTAATAACATATGCTAAAAATAATAATTATAAGTATTTGAATGGCGGACTATTTAAATATGCTTCTAATCAACTCTTTGAAATAGATGGATTATTACTTGGCAATAAGGCCGTTTACATAATTGAAGTTAAATATTACAATGGCCATATTTATGGTGATTCGTTCAGTGATTATTTAAACATAAAAAACTATAAAAAAGAAATAAAAGTAAAAAATCCACTCATTCAAAACTTTAAGCATATACAGCATTTCTATAAAATGTGTAACTTCAATATACCAGTATTTTCACTACTTATCTTTCCATCAGAAACTACATTTGACATACAACAACAAGAATCTTGATCAATTATTGCTAATGAAGATAAAATTGATCAAAAACTAAAAGACGTTGAAGTTGATATGGCAGATGAACAAGACCTTTCATTTGAAACACTAAAAGCAGTCAGCGATGCTGTGAATTTAAGTAGAACATCATCAATTAAAGATATAAAAAAGTTTGGCAAAATAATTAATCAAAATGAAAAATAAAGGTATTTTATACAAAAAACTATTTTTTAATGAAAAAATATTTTCTATTTCATATTTATATAGTGCTAGGTTAATTCATATTTCTGCTTCGCTTATTGAGAGCGACCAAATTCTTATTAAAGGACCATTTGAATCATTGAATGATAGAATTTGAAATGAACTGAATTTGGAAACCTTAGTTATTCAATTATTAAACAAAATAGACAAGAAAAAAGATAAAATTTGCTATAAATATTTAGATTATTCAGCATATGACCATAATATCGAATTATTTGGACAAAAATATCTGCTAAAATGAAATTATCACCTTCGAACTGCTTATAGCTATAAAATTGATCATAATATAAATACAATTCAAATATGGTGTAATAAATTATTGCAAAATAATGATGAGCAAAGAAAAAAAGTGTTTATATATGTGCTGTCAAGAATTCTTGAAGAATACATTTATAATAAACAAGCTAAATATGTTGTGCGGATGCAAAATGCTGGGTTTCATATTATCAATCCAATATTTAAAATTAACTTAAAAAAAACAGCATGAGGAACTAATTATAAAAAAGTTCTAAGAAATAGTAATATATCATATGACGTTAAAATAGTGGCACTTGAAACTCAATATATAGATAGTGTAATATTACATGAATTAGTGCATGAAATTCATAGAGATCACAGCGATAAGTTTTACAATTGTGGTGCATTATTTATGAATGATTTCAAGAAAGTTAATAGAGAATTAAATAAAATAATTGTTAAATTCATTGCCAACTAATTTTACAATTTTTACTATAAAACAATAAAATAAATCAAAAAAGGAGTTTAATTATGAGCTTAAAAGCTGGAATTGTGGGATTGCCTAATGTAGGCAAAAGTACTCTTTTTAGTGCTTTAACAAAATATCAAGTAGAAGCATCTAATTATGCTTTTACTACAATAGAACCTAATATAAGCAGTGTAGCTTTAAAAGATAATAGATTAACAGAATTAGCTAAGATAGTTAAGCCAGAAAGAATAGTTCCTGCCACATTTGATTTTGTTGACATTGCAGGATTAGTTAAAGGAGCTTCAAAGGGTGAAGGTTTAGGCAATAAATTTTTAGCAAACATTAGAGAAGTTGATGCAATTATTCATGTTGTTCGATGCTTTGAAAATAAGGATATTTTGCACGTTGCTAATGAAATTAATCCAGTTAATGATAAAAATGTAATTAACTATGAACTAATGCTCGCCGATCTTGAAACGCTTAATAATGTATTGAATAGAATTAGCAAAAAAGCTAAATCGGGTGATAAAGCAGCCGCATTAGAATTTAATCTAGTTAATAAAATTAAAAATGTTTTAGAGAATGAACAGCCAGCAAGGTCTTTGCTTTCAGCACTATCAGATGAAGAAAGCAAGTTAATGAAAAATTATCATTTATTAACTGCTAAGCCTATTATTTATATTGCTAATTTATCAACAGATCAAATAAGCAATTATGAAAATGATAAATTATTTAATCAGTTAAAAAATTCGCTTCATTCTAATGAAAAGATAATACCTATTTGTGTGCAATTAGAATCAGAAATTAGTCAGCTAAATAATGATGATATGAATGAATGGCTAAATTCATATAACATTAAATTAAGTGGAATAGATATTTTGGCCAGAGAAGCTTTTGATCTGCTAAATCTTAGAACATATTTTACTGCTGGCCCAATGGAAGTCAAGTCATGAGTTTTTAAAAATGGTATGTATGCGCCTCAATGTGCTGGTATTATTCATAGTGATTTTGAAAAAAAATTTATTAAAGCAGATGTTATAAAATATGAAGATTATGTAAAATATAACGGTGAGCAAGGTGTTAGAGCAGCTGGAAAAATTAGAAGTGAAGGAAAAAATTACATAATGCAAGATGGTGATATTTGCCACTTCAAGTTTGGAAAATAGTCTTGCTTTTTTATGGGAGTTTAGTATAGTGGTAGTACTGCAGTCTCCAAAACTGCTTGCAAGGGTTCGATTCCTTTAACTCCTGCCAAATCTTTTTAGACCATTAACAATTTGTAGATGAAAAAATTAATATATTTTTTGTTCTTAAACAATAAGCATTTAGGAGTGTACTATAAATGTGCACTTTTGCATATATAGTAAAAATACTAAATGTTATATTTGATATTAATTAGCAAAAAAGTGATTAATTCGCTATGCATCTATTATCATAATATTATTTTTTTATTATAATTAGAATTATGCAAAACAATCAAAATTTCAATAACTTTGGTGCCGGTTTTTCTAATCAACAAAATCAACAAGGGCCACAAAATGAACAGCAAAATATGTTTTTTGGTGAAGATTTAAATTTTAACCAAAAACGAAGGAAAACTAAAAATAGTTCGAATAGTTCAAAACAAAAGAAAAATATCAATGGTAGACGTTTAATTATTACTACTATGACCTTCAATAGCATTTTCTTTTTTGCTCTAATAAATATTTTTGTTTCATTGATAGTCGGGAGTCAAATTTATCAAATATTATCAACTGTTGCTGTTTCGATTTCATTTATTTCAACGTTAGTGTGCATATCGATTTTAACTGTTAATTTAGTATATAAAAAATGGTACATTTATGTAGTTCTCTACATTATAGGTATTTTTACAGCACTAACATTAACAATGGCTTGTTCAATTATGTTATTGAATGATTTAAAAACAAAATTAATACCTTATAGAATTCAAGGCTATAGGTGAGAATTAGATAACAATGTTTTTGATGGCGGCTCTCAAGCTAAAAATACTTTTGATGAATTTAAAACTGAAAAAGTTGAAGATGTTGAAATAGTAACTAATATATTAGTTACACCCGAACCTATATTCGGCGAGCCAACCAAAGGAAAGTCAAAATATAATTAAAATAAAGCTTGTAAATAAAACAAGCTTTATTTTTTTTCTACATATTTTTGGTCAAAAACACCAATATAAGGGAGATTTCTAAGTTTTTCATCATAATCTAGACCGAAACCTACTAAAAATTCATCAGGGGCAATATAGCCAAATTTATCAGGTACTAAGTCAACTTTTCTGTTATGTGGTTTATCTAATAAAGAAAGAATTCTAAATGACTTAGGTTTTCTTGTTAAAAGCATTGCCTTAATTTTGTTTAATGTAATACCTGAATCGATAATGTCTTCAACAATTAAAACATCCTTATCAAGTATTTCTTCTGCTAAGTCCATAATCACCTTTACGCTACCAGATGACTTTGATTTACCAGAATAGCTTGAAGCTATCATAAAATCTAATTTGTGATCAACATTAACATCTTTAATTAATTGTGCTAAAAAAGGGATACAACCTTTTAATAAACCAACTATGATCAAATCTTTTGAATCGGCATATGTTTCATTTACCCAATTCGCAAGCTCACTAATTTTTGCAGATAATTCTTCTTCGTTAAATATTACTTTTGAAATTCTATAATCTATTTTTTTATTTTTCATATGAAATTTCTAATATCTTAATATTATATTTTTGAGGAACTTCAACTTCAACAACATCACCAATATTTGCTTCCATAATAGCACGAGCTACTGGCGATTCATTGCTAATTTTGTTTTCAATAGGATTACTATCATGAATACCCATAATAGTTACTATCATTTCTTTGTTGGTTTTCATATTTAAATATTTTACAGTTGCACCAATTCCAGCGCTGTTGTTTGTAACATCATTATTGTCGATAATTTCAGCATTTTCAAGAATATGTTCAAGTTCAACAATTCTGCCTTCAATTTCACTTTGACGATCACGTGCTGCGTCATATTCAGCATTTTCTGAAAGGTCGCCTTGTGCACGTGCTTCTTTAAGAGCCGCTTGAACTGCTGGACGTTCGATTGTAACTAACTGATTATATTCATTTTTGTACTTTTCAAGTGTTTCACTTGATAAGTACACTTTTTCTTTATTTACTTTTGCCATATATACCACCTTAAAATATTTATTAATAATTTAATTTTTAAATTATATATTAGAAACTTTATTTTAATCTATTTCTTATGATTTAACTATATATAAAAACAATGCTTTATTTTTTGAAGCTTCAAAACGAATTTTTTTGATTTTTAAGTCTGTTTTAATGGATTTTAAATCTTTTTTAGTATCCGCATTTTGAACAACCATTAACATGCCACCAGTTGTTAATTTAGGATAAAACTTTTGAAAAATTTCATCATTGGTTGCTTTTTCATTAACACTAACTATTAATCTGTATTGTAAATCATCATCTTGCACAAAGTTAGGTTTTTCTTTTATTTTGTCGGGTAAATCCAAAACAGCATCATTTCATAATTGATTATTAATTGCCTTAGATTCAATATGAATATTGGCAAGAGTTAATTCTTTAAGTGTCAAATATAAATTTTCCAAATTATAACCAGTTAATAAAACATCTTTTACATAGTTCAGGTAAACAGATTTAACAATATGTATTTCATCTAATTCATCAATATTTGTCTTAAACGCCTGATTAATATAATCGGGTTTAGTTTCTAACGGCGAACCTTTAATAGCTAAAATAGCGTCATTAGCTTTTTTGTTATAATCGGCGTCAATTTCTTTTTTAATTTTTCTAATTTTTACAAAAATAACAATTGAAACAATAACACTGATTATTGTAAGAACAATTACAGAAGCAATTAAACCTCAACCAAGTGCTGTTGGATGATTATCTATAACTAATTTTTCTTTAAAGCTCATATTTTCTTCCTCCATAGTTTAAAAAATCGCTTAGTATAATTACAGCACTTAATGTGTCTTTGTTTTTTCTTGTTTTTTTATTAGACATTTTAGCATCTTTTAAAATTCTTTCAGCCTTGATTGTTGAACCATATTCTTCTGTAAAATAGATGTTTATATCACTAAAGTGATTGCGTAATATGGAAGAAAAATTTTCAACCATAAGAGTTCTTTCGCTTTTTGAGCCATTGCTTCTTAATGGATAACCAAGTACAAAAGCATCTATTGAATTCTGATATTCTTCTAAATAAAAACGAACCTTTTCAATAACGTCCATAAAATTATTTTCTTCGAAATAAATAGTTTCAAGCGGGTTGACACTAATTCCTAAAATATCTGTAATTGCAAAACCACATGTTTTAGTGCCTAAATCAAAAGCCAACTTACGCATTAATTAACGCTTCCTTAATAATTGATTCAATATTTTCATCATAATCAACCTTACCCATCACTAAAATAGATGAGCCACCACCTTTTCCGTTTAATTTATTAGCTATAGCTTTGAATAATATATTTGAATCAATAGCTCGTGATGCTATTCCAATAAGTAGTTGTTTATCATTTTTAGCGCCAATTAAGACAATGTTATTTGGTTCTGTGAATTTATCTCTAATTGTTGCAGTAATTATCTTCACCTGTGAAGGCTTAACATTTAGATTAATATAAACATTATATTTGCCAATTTTTTCAAATTTTACTGTATTATAGTCAAATTCAACTATTGAACTATTTTTTAATTCGTTTTTAAAATCGTTTCTAACTTGATTAATGGCTTCAATCACATATTTGCTTTCTTGCTCCAATGAATCAAACTTTTTACCATTATATTTAAATTCATATTGAGGATTAATTTCCTTAACTTTATTTATTGCAATTTTTAATTCTTCTCAGTTTTTCTTATTATTTTCGATTAAAAAGTCATTAACTAACTTGTAAGAACTAACAGCTCTAATTCTATAAACACCTGCCTGTTTTCTTTCAACATGTGTGATTTTGAAATCTTCAAGCATTGATGTATTATCTAAGTGCGTACCACCACATAAATCACTTGTAATATTTCCAAAACGAACAACTCTTACGCATTTTGGATCCATATACTCTTCTTCATCAAGTGTCATAATAGCGCCTAACTCTTTAGCTTTTTCAATCGTAGTATGCATAAATTCGCCTTTTGTATGACTTTGAATATATTCATGCATCAGATTTTCAATTTCCTTTATTTGCTTATCAGTTGGCTTTTCATCAGATGGAAAGTCAAAAGTCAGTCTGTCTTCTGTAATATCAGAACCTAATTGCTCAATATGTGGGCCTAGTACTTTTCTTAGTGCACAAAATAATAAGTGAGTCCCTGTGTGATTACGAGCGAGCCCCATTCTAACCCCAGTATCAACAAAACAATTTATAGGTTTAGAAATATCAATCTTTCCTTTAACAACATGTATATGATTACCAAATTTATCCTTAAATACATCAAGAATTTCAATTCTATTATCATCCTGTGTCATATAACCTTTATCGTGTCTTTGACCACCACCAGTGGCGTAGAAAGGCGTGTAATTAAGAACTATATAGCCTTTACCATTTAATGTTTTTACTTCTTTTTCTTCATCAAAAATTTTGCGAATTTTTGATTGATATGATAAATGTTCATAACCTACAAATGTATCCATTTTACGCTTAATTAATGCTAGTGAATTAATCACTTTTTCCATTCCGGAAGCTTTATTACCTTTGGAAACTAAGATATGTTTTTCCTTAGCTTCATTAAAAGATTGCATATCAATTTTGATGTTTTTTTGAGCTAGTATTTCCTCTGTTAATTCAATTGGAAAACCATATGTTTCTAATAAATTAAAAGCAATTGATCCATCAAAAACTTTACTATTTGTTTTTAATTGTGACTCAAGCAATAATTTTCCATTTTCAACTGTTTTATTGAATAATTTTTCTTCTTCCTTAATTTGTTTAGCTACATCTTTTTCATCATAGTCATATGGTAAATTATCCTTTACAACTTTAACAAGTTTATATAAAAATAAACCATTAATTTTTAATTGCATGGCTTTATAACAAGCTCTTCTTATTAACCTTCTAATAATATATCCTCTACCCACATTAGAAATTTTTGCACCATCAGCAATAGCATTAGTAGCAGTTCTAATATGGTCAGCGATAATTTTAAAATTTGTATTAATTTCAGTTTGTTCTTTATCTTTAATAAAGTAATTATCCATTTTATATTTATAAGGTGAGTATTTCTCAATTTCATGAATGATATTCATAAATAAATCAGAATCGTAATTAGTAGGCACATCTTGCATAATGCTTGCTAATCTTTCAAGTCCTGCACCAGTATCAATATTTTTTTGTTTTAATTCAGTATAGTTTCCTTCGCCATCATTATTAAATTGAGAAAAAACAATATTTCAAATTTCAATATATCTATCATTTTCGATATCATCTTGTAATAATTGAATGCCTCTTTTGTCGTATTTTTCACCACGATCATAATAAATTTCAGTACATGGTCCACAAGGGCCTGAACCTAAGTCTCAAAAATTGGTTTCTCTATTTCCTTTAATTAGGTGTGACTCCTTGATGCCTTTATTAATTCAGAAATTTTTGGTTTCGATATCATCTTCATAGTATGTGATATAAAGCTTTTCAATATCCATTTTTAAAACATCAATCAAAAATTCTTTTGCAAAATCAATTGCTTCCTTTTTAAAATAATCTCCTATTGAAAAGTTACCTAGCATTTCAAAAAATGTATGATGTCTTGATGTCACTCCCACGTTTTCAATATCATTAGTTCTAATAGCTTTTTGACTATTAGTTAATCTTTTTGAAGGCGGTATTTTTTTACCTGAAAAAAAATCTTTTAAAGTAGCTACACCTGAATTAATTCATAATAAAGATAAATCATTAACTGGAATCAATGACTTACTTTCAATTTCGGTATGACCTTTTGATTTAAAAAAATCTAATCATTTACGTCTAATATCACTTGATAATAATTTTTCCATAACTGTTTCCTTTATAAATATGTTTTTTCTATTCCTTGATAATATACCTTATCAATAATGCCACCGCCAAGACATTTTTCACCATCATATAAAACAACTTGTTGACCTGGTGTAATAGCTTGTGCACCACTTGGATAATACACTTTCATAGTATTATTCGGCAAAAATTCAACATTAACCTTTATATCTTTTTGTCTATAACGAAACTTAGCGCTTAGATGATTTATATCAAAATCTTCATGATTTAACATAACAGAAGATGCTAATAAAGAATCCGAAATTAAATAACTTTGATCACTTGCTGGAGATACATAAATAATATTATCCTTAACATTATGACCACAAACATAATAAGGCTCCGTTTGCCCACCAAGATTTAAACCCTTACGTTGACCAATTGTATAATAATAACATCCATCATGTTTTCCAATAATTTTATTTGTTTTTATATCGACAATATTGCCTGGTTGCATTGGTATATAGTTTTTTAAAAATTCCGTAAATCTTCGTTCACCGATGAAACATATTCCAGTAGAATCTTTTTTATTAGCAGTTGCTAAACCTATTTTTTTAGCTATTTGTCTCACTTCATCCTTTGAATATACATCAGACAATGGCATAATTACTTTAGATAATTGCTGATGGTTTAATTGTGCTAAAAAATAAGTTTGATCTTTATTTTGATCCTTAGCTCTATATAGTCTTCCATCGATTACTTTGGCATAATGTCCCATAGCTATATAGTCAGCACCTAAATTTTTAAAAGCATAGTCACTAAATGCCTTAAACTTAATAAATTTATTACATAAAATATCAGGATTAGGAGTTCTGCCTTTTTGGTATTCATCAACAAAAACTTTAAATACATCATTTCAATATTCTTTAACAAAATCAACTCTATGAAGTTTTATATTTAATTTATTTGCGACTTTAAGAGCATCTTGGTAGTCTTGTTCTTGTGGACATATGTCCTGTGAAATGTTCTCATTTCCTAAAAAATCATTATTAAGCATTGAGTCTCAATTGCGCATAAAAAGGCCTTCAACATTATACCCTTGTTGAAGTAATAAATAAGCGCAGACAGATGAATCTACACCGCCTGATAAGCCTAAAATAACCTTTTTTCTATTATCATTCATAATATTGTTTAATTTTACCACTAAAAGCAAACAAAATAAGGCATTAGCCTGATTAATGTTGTCTATGATTAAAATAATTAAACTTGTCTAATATTATTGCAAAACAGCGTTATTAATTAATTTCGTTTTCATTAGGTCTGTCAATTTGTTTTTTAAGTTCAACAATTTCCTTCTGTTTTGCTTTTGCAAGATTTGCCTTAGTTTTATATTCTAAATAATCTTCTATTTTGCCAATAATAATATTGATTATTATTGCACTAATTATTCCTAAAATTGGCGCAATAATATATTTAATTCAATACTCTATTGGAGCTAAATTGAATCAAATTATTGTATAAAAAATAAAAATAGACGGAATGGTAAAATTAAAGCTTCTAATACTTATTATTTTAAAATAAACAAATAAAAAATTAATAAGCAATGCAAAAATAGAAATCAATAGTGGGACTAAAATAATCCATGTTGCTTGATGAATTTTGACATTATTAAACTCTGGAGAAACCAAAACTCAAATAGAAGCCATTGGAATAATTACGAAAATAGAGTTAAATAAAATGGTTAAAAATGGACCATAGGCAATAAAATTATTGTTTTTTTCGCGTCTTTTTTGCTTTTTATTCATAATTTTTTCTTAATTTTTTAAGCATTTTAATAAATTCAACTAATGGAACTGTTGTGGTATCTTCCTTGCCATATTCACGGTATGAAATAGTGTTATTGTTCATTTCATTAGCACCTAAAATTAATTGATATTTAGATTTTGAAATTTGAGCATTTCTAATTTTTTTATTTAGTCTTTCATCAGAATCATCAATCTTAACTCTAAATTCATTATCAAAAAGTTTCTTAGCAATTTTTTTACAATATTCAAGATTTTCATCATTATTAACCGGAATAATAGTTACTTGTTTTGGAGCGATTCAAAATGGTAAATTACCTTTTGTTTGTTCAAGTAAAATAGCTACAAATCTTTCATATGTGCCGATTAAACCTCTGTGAATCATAACTGGACGCACTTCTTGATTATTCTTATCTATGTACGAAAGGTTGAATCTTTCTGGTTGTAAAAAGTCTAATTGTATTGTAGAAACTGTGATTTCATGCCCTAGTGCTGTATCGATTTGAATATCAATTTTTGGGCCATAAAATGCCGCTTCGCCTTCAACTTTTTTATATTCAACATTAATATCTTTTAGTGCCTTTTCAAGCATTGCTTCAGCACGGTTTCATATCACATCATCATTGAAGTATTTTTCTTTATTTTGTGGATCTCTCAATGAAAGTGATATATAACTAATATTGATATTAAAAATATTTAAAATTTCTTTAACTTGGCTATACATTCTTTTAACTTCATCTTCTATTTGATCTTCTCTAACAAATAAATGTGCTTCGGTCAAAAGCATGCCTCTAACTCTTTCAAGACCAGTTAAAGCCCCAGATTTTTCATAGCGATAAAGTTGAGACTGTTCTGAATATCTAATAGGTAAGTCTCTATATGATCTTTTTTCAGTATTATAAACTACAATATGATGAGGGCAAGTCATAGGACGAGGAATTAATACTTCACCTTCAACTAAAAGAGGCTTAAACATATCTTCTTTATAGTGCGCTAGGTGCCCACTTGTTTTGTATAATTCTTCGGCACCAAAATGTGGAGTGAGAACCTCTGTAAAACCGTATTTTCTATCTAATTTAAGAACTAAATTGTGGATTTCATTATGAATATACATACCATTTTCAAGTCAAATAGGAAAGCCTTGACCGCATAATGAACTGAATGTAAAAATTTTCATTTCTTTGCCAATTTTTCTGTGGTCTCTTTCTTTTCTATCAGCTAAAATAGCTAAATAATTTTCTAATTCATCTTTTGATTGTCATGAAGTTCCATAAATTCTGGTGAGTTGTTTATTGTTGCTATCGCCTCGTCAATATGCACCCGCAATATTTAAAAGTTTAAAATTCCTAATAGCTTTTGTGTTTTCAACATGATCGCCAGCACATAAGTCTCTAAAAATAATTTCCTTACTTAATGGATCTTGCAGGGCGTAGAATGTAATATTTTTATTTTGAGATTTTAATTCGTCATATAATTCTTTTTTATAAGGCTTATTGTTAAAATCATAGTCGCTTTCATCGATTTGAATTGTGACTAAATTTCTACTAGCTAATTTTTTCATGAGCTTTTCAATTTTTGCTAATTCAGTTTCACTAAATGGCTCGTCGAAATCAAAGTCATAATAAAAACCTTCATCAGTAGCAGGCCCAAAACCTAATTTAACGTTAGGATAAAGCATTTCAACAGCGGCTCCTAATAAATGACTTGTTGTATGATTTAATTGTTTATTTACTTGTATTTTCATAATTCCTCTTTTATAAATAATTATTTAAAACCAAATTTTTTAATTAATTCCATAACAATCGGATCACATATTTTTTTTGCTTGTTGTGCTCCATTTGTTGTGACCTTTTCAACTATTTTTAAGGCTTTTTGGTAATTTGTTTGTATTTTTATAAGTTCGTCTTTAACTGTTTGGGCAACTTCTTTTTTGAAAATAGCATAATTAGCATCTTTAAACTTTTCTTCTGCTTCTTGTAAAGAAATATTTTTTAATGAAGCATAAATGTTCAATAGGTTTAAAATGCCTGGTTTATTTTCAGATATATACACTTTATTTTCAGAATCTGTGACAGCTTTCATTACCTTTTGATAAGCATCATCTGGGTTATCTTTTAAATAAATGGTTGATTTTAAACTCTTATCGCTTTTAGACATTTTAGAGTTTGGATCAGTTAATGATTTTATTCTAGCACCCACTTTAGGAACAATGCCAGCAGGCAATTTGAAACTCATGCCATATTTTTTATTGATTCTTTCGGCTATTGTTCTGGCTAATTCAAGATGTTGAATTTGATCTTCACCTATTGGCACGTAGTCAGCATTGTAAATAAGAATATCTGCTGCCATAAGTACTGGATACATAAAAAGCCCCACAGGTATTTTTTCAGTTCCGTTTGCTTGTTTAGCTAAACTTTGACTTTTGTCTTTAAATTGAGTCATACGGCTTAATTCGCCCATTGTTGTTTCACATGTTAGGAGTCATTGAACAAGTGTGTGTTCTGGTACATCTGATTGATAAAAAATTGTACATTTATCTGGATTTAGTCCACATGCTAAATATGTGGCCACAATTTCTTTTCTTCTTTGTTCTAATTCTTTGGGATCGCTATCACCCATAGTTAATGAGTGCAAATCAGCAACAAAATAGTATGCTTCATATTCATCTTGAAGTTGAACGAAGTTTTTAAGAGCACCGATATAATTTCCTAGTGTTAAATCACCAGTAGGTTTTATACCACTTATTAATCTTTTTTTGTTCATTGTTTCTCCTATTATTTATAAATTAATTATTATAATATTATAGACTTAGAGTAAAAATTAATTTTAATTAATTAAAATTTTATATAAAGATTTCATATATTAGCAATTTAAAATTCTAAGGTAAAATATTTTATTAAGGTGGTTATCAATGACTAAAAAAGATAAATTCATAATAGTTTTACTTACTATAATTACATTAGGATTTTGTTGATTACATTGACACATAAAAAACAAAAAAATTCAACAAATTAAAAAAGGTGAAATTAAAAAATTAGATCCTTCTATAAAAATTGATGAATTAATTTCGTTGCTTGGTTCAAGCGATAATATAACTGCTGTAGAAAGCTCAATTTCAACACTAAAATGTACTGTAAAGAATAAAGATCTAATTAATGTGGAGAAAATTAAAAGTTTAAAATATGTAACAGGAATTATGGTGTCAACTAGCAGAATATCATTAGTTGTCGGCGACTATGCTAAAAAAATAAATGAAATTATGAATCAAGAATTCATGAATAAATAATTAGAAAAATGAGGTTAGAAGACCTCATTTTTAAATATTATTTTCCTTATTGCCACTCATGTGAGATTAAAAAAGGCAATGTCTTATTTTCTAATGGGAGTGATGATT
This sequence comes from Mycoplasmopsis primatum ATCC 25948, assembly GCF_000702785.1. GTDB lineage: Bacteria > Bacillota_I > Bacilli_A > Mycoplasmatales > Metamycoplasmataceae > Mycoplasmopsis > Mycoplasmopsis primatum. The sequence continues at coordinate 39,953 of NZ_JNJV01000002.1, forward strand.
TATATTCGTCATTTGTAAATAGTGCTTTAGCTTTTTCTATTTCATTTTTATCATAGCCTTTGAAACCAGTTAGAATGAATTTGTGTTTTTTATTGAGCATAGACTTATTATTGTTATTGATAAAATCAATTTCAATTGGCAAATTGCCTAAGCCATGAACAGCGGCATCATATTTATCAGGACTAATTATATTTACAGTCACTTTTTTTATTAAACCGCTTTCATTGCTATCATTATTAATGTTATATAACAAAACATATTGTGAAATTATGATCGATAATCACTTTTCGTAAAAGGTTTTATTTTTCAAAATATTATAAACTGAGCAGTTGAACATTGAATTGTTGTCTCATAATTGCAAATTATCAATATGTTGGTAAATTAAAAAATTTACAATATCATTAAATGATTTTTTAACAAAATCATTAGCATTAATAGCCTTAGTTCCAGTTGGTAATGCTAAATTGTGGTTAGCATCAAACGCTCCATTATTGTTGTAATAACTAAAATATGAATTTTTATTTGATTGATCAATTTTACCTAATTCATTGACCAAATAAAAACCTTGTGTCATTATATGATTATGTTTTGTGAAATTAATTGAATATCAGTCGTATTTTGAATTAGTGTTTGGATCTTTAATTTCTAATTTACCAATAGAATACGAATTATTTAATAAATTTGTTTTTTCAAAAGTGCCTATTTTAAAGTTAAATTTGTCTTCACTATTAATAATTTCAATTTCATCTTTTAGTTCTGAAATAAGCATATTTAAACTATTAAGATTATATTTTTCATATTCTTTTGTTGGGTGCATTAAATCATCAATTGTATGATAATTTAAAGGGTTGGATTTGAATAATAATTCAGGCATATTTAGCAATTCACTGAATAATGTTTTATTTGGATCAATCATTAAATTTTTGCCATCGTGTAAATTTTTATAATTACTATATTCACCATTGCTAAAACCATTAATTGCAAAAAATTGTTTTTTTTGTTCTTCGCTTAATAGTGAATTCCCATCTTCGCTTAATAAATCCACATTGAAACTTACCTGCGAATTTTTTATTTTAAGATTCTTGATTTTTACATCTTTTATTTTTTTACCGTTTTTTTCGAAGTTATAAATTGATAACTCATCAAGTAATCTTTTTTCTAATAGTCTATGTTGATATTGTGCATTAAAGAAACCTTTTGCTCTAATGTTTTTGATCGATGTTAATAATTTAAATTTCTGGCTTGGTAAAGTTATAGCCTTATAAATTAAGTACTGTAAGTTAGGAATACTATAATCGCCAAGAATTCCCTTGTCGAATACTTTTTGAAATATCAATTTTTTGTATTCATAAGCTAACAAATTATGATTATCATCTAATGAAAATGCAAATAGTATATCTATATCAGTAGGATTATTTATTCTATTTGCTCTAATAACAGAAAATTTATTGTTTTTAGTTATATATGTAAAAGGTTTTAAAATTTCATCAAAATTAAAATTTGCTATTTTATTAGCATATGTTTTAAGTGAATATCACTTACTCTTATATTTAAATTCAATGTCGTTTTTATTATTACTGATTTTAAATTCAGATACCTTTTCATCAAGGTTTAATGTGATTATTTTGTTTTGCAAAGATTCATATAAACTTGTTAAAGTATGTTGTTGAAGTTGGCTTAAATAAGTCTTATAAAATATATTGCTTGTTTTGACTTTATCATTGTTTTTTAAATTAAAAATATCATCCTCAGTTGAATTACATTGCGCCGACAAAACAACTGGTGCAAATGCAATTGGTAAAGATGTTAATGATATAAGATTGTTAATTAGTATTTTCTTTTTCATTATTTATTAATTTCTACATAAATATTATTTACATACATATATTTTATAGTTAATCTTTATTTTTATATTTCATCATCTGATAAGCACAAGATGCAATCATAGCACCGTTATCAGTAGCATATTTTAAATTTGGAATCATGGCTTTCGAACTTAGAGATAAAAATCTTTTTCTTAATTCAGTATTAGCGCTAACACCACCTGCTAAAACCAGCGAATTTACTTTATATTTTTTCATTGCTTTTTTAGTTTGATTAATCAAATATGAAATAGCGCATTCTTGAAAGCTGGCTGCTATTTTTTTCTCATCTATTGAAATATTTTTTTGAATCATATTATGATAATAATTAATAACTTGTGACTTTAATCCACTAAATGAAAAGTTAAATTCGCCATCAGTTTTAGGTTCAGTGAATTTAATATATTCACCACTATAATTTTGATAAATTTTATCAATAATAGGGCCACCAGGAAAGCCAAGGTTTAATTTTGAACTTACTTTATCAAATGCTTCGCCTACGGCATCATCTAATGTTTGACCAATAATTTTAAAATCAAAAGGATTATTTACAAGCATTAATTGTGTATGTCCGCCAGAAACTAATAGGCATAATGATGGATATGCAATAGTATTTTCAATAGCACATGAATAAAAATGCCCTTGAAGGTGATTGATTGGAATAAGTGGCTTGTTATAAACTAGCGAAAGTGCATTGGCAAATAAATAACCTATTTGCAATGTTCCTACCAATCCCGGTTCCTTTGTATAAGCAATGTAATCCACTGTCTTTAAATCATGTTTTTTAAGCAAAATTTCTAAAATTAAATTAATGTTTTTTACATGTTCACGTGATGATAATTCAGGAATTGTTCCCCCAAATTCCTTAAAAATATCAATTTGGCTAATAGTTTCTTGCACTATTACTTTGTTATCATCCAAAATAGCTATTGAAGTATCATCATGACTAGTTTCTATACCTAAAATCTTCATTATTTCTTAGCTCCTATTTGTGGCATTTTAATATAGTATGGCTCAATATCATTAAGATCTTTGTATGATTTAAACAATGTTTTATATGATTTAAAATTATTTAAAAATTCATCATAATTAATTCTATCAAATTTATCTAATTTACCTGTTTTACAGGTAATTTGTGATAAATCGAAGACACTTTTACTATTAATAAATTCAAAGTATTTTTCACCCTTAGCATTTAAATAAAATGCCTTAGCATTTGGATTTTGCTGTTGTAAAATTTGCATTGAACTTATTGTAAAAATAGGTATTTTATTAACGGTTGCTATTGTGCGTAAATATACTAATGAAATGCGAACGCCAGTAAAATAACCAGGTCCCAAATTAGTATAAAATTCATCAAAATCGCTAATGTTTAACTTTAAATTCTCAAGCATTTTGCTTACTGACAATGGAATAAGTTCAACCTTTTTTTGATAATTAGGAAGTACTTCTTTGTACACAAGATCAAAATTATTGTTATAGGCAGCTATTATAAAATCATCATAAGTTGTATCTAAATATAATTTCATTTAATTTACCACCTTAATTTCAAAAATATGTTCATTATTATCTGATAATGAAATATTAACTAAGACATAGTCTGTATAGTATAGATTGACTTTGTTAGGTCATTCAACTGCTAAAATATCATCATCGCTTTTATAATCTACAAATTCATCGATTTCACCGCTTAAATTATATGCGTCGATGTGCACTAAGCCTTTATATGTTTTCATATAGTTAAAAGTTGGCGAAGTTATTGGTTCAGTGATATTAATTAGCAATGCAATTTGCTTTAAAAGTGTGGTTTTGCCAGAACCTAATTCACCATTTAATAAAATGACTTTACTATTAGTCAAATTTTGCAATATAAACTGTGCTATATGGCAAATATTCTCGTTTTCTTTTGTTGCAAAAATTTTATTTATTTTCATTTAAATCCAATCTGTTTTATATTTTACCATTTAGACATAAACTAGTATTTATAAATCAAACAAAAAGCAAGCATAAGCTTGCTCTTGTATTATTTATTTGGAATTTGTATTATTTATTATTTATTTTTATTATTTATTAATAATCTTTTTTGATTATTAGAAAAGAAAGGAGTAAACATATAAAAATATAATATGAAATTCAAACATATAAAATGAACTTTAAACTAAATGGAGTAGAAAGGTATAAAACTTTGAAATCATTTAATAATTTGATAGCAAAAATTATAAAATGAACTTTAAAAAATAGATTGAGTAAGGGATAGATATATATAAAACTTTGAAATTATTTAACAATTGATAAACAAAAATAAATCTCTAAATATATAAGAAAAGGGGGAGATATAAAAATTTGAAATTATTTAATAATTTTGGTTACAGAACCATAACCAACAGTTCTACCGCCTTCACGAATTGAGAACTTTGTTCCTTCTTCAACGGCGATAGGAGCGATAAGTTTAACAGTTAAGTTAACATTTTCGCCAGGTTGTACGAATTCACGACCTTTTTCAAATTCTAAACCACCAGTAACGTCTGTTGTACGGAAGTAGAATTGAGGTTTATAGTGTTGGAAGAATGGAGTGTGACGACCACCTTCTTCTTTTGTTAGAACATAGATTGCAGCTGTGAATTCTGTGTGAGGAATAATTGAACCAGGTTTTGCAAGAACTTGACCACGTTCAATAGCTGATCTTTCAACACCACGAAGTAATAGACCAGCATTGTCACCAGCTTGAGCTTCTTTTAGGTTCTTTCTAAACATTTCAATACCAGTAACAACTGTTTTCTTAGTTGGTTTAAGACCAACAATTTCAACTTCTTCGTTAAGGTTTAATTTACCACGTTCAACACGTCCAGTAGCAACTGTACCACGACCTGAAATTGTGAAAACATCTTCAATAGCCATTAAGAATGGTTTATCAAAATCTTTAACAGGAGTTTCGATTCATGTATCAACAGCATTCATTAATTCAAGAATGTTTTCTTCATATTCTGGTTTTCCTTGAAGAGCTTGTAAAGCTGAACCACGAATAATAGGTGTATTGTCACCATCAAAACCATATTTTGAAAGTAATTCACGAACTTCCATTTCAACAAGATCAATCATTTCAGCGTCTTCTGCTTTAATCATGTCACATTTGTTTAAGAAAACAACCATTTTTGGAACACCAACTTGTTTTGCAAGAAGAACGTGTTCTTTTGTTTGAGGCATGGCACCATCTGTTGCAGCAACAACAAGAATAGAACCATCCATTTGAGCAGCACCGGTAATCATGTTCTTAATGTAGTCAGCGTGACCTGGACAGTCAACGTGTGCATAGTGACGTTTTTCTGTGTTATATTCGATATGTGAGGTATTAATTGTTATACCACGTGCTTTTTCTTCTGGTGCATTGTCAATAGCATCATATGATTTAGCTTCTGACAATCCTTTTTTTGCTAAAACAGTAGCAATAGCAGCAGTTAATGTGGTTTTACCATGGTCAACGTGGCCAATGGTTCCAATATTAACGTGTTCTTTGCTACGGTCAAAATCTAATTTTGCCATATTAAAATCCTTTCGTAAAATATTGTTGTAATTTTAGCGCTAAAACCAACCTAAGCATGGCCTTTCAACCATGTCCTATCCATGCTATCTAAATATTTAAAATACTAAATAGCAATAGTTATTTTAACATAATACAAATATTTAATAAATGAATTTTTGCCTCACCCAATGAATGCGAAGTTTTAGCAAACCTACTATTAAAAATAATTTAGTTTGTTATCATAAAAATTTGATTAATCATTTACTTAAAAAACACTGATTTATAGACTAAAATGGAATTTTTATTTGTATAAATAATTATTATTTATGTTTATATTTCCATATTTATATGGCTTATTAAAATAGTTGGCTTAAATTATTAATTTTTAATAATATATAATATTTTTTATATAAAAATTTTTAGGAGGATAAATGCCAATTATTGAAAAAATTCATGCACGTGAAATATTAGATTCACGTGGAAATCCAACTGTTCAAGTTGAAGTGTGAACTGATTATGGCGTATGTGGAATAGCTAATGTTCCATCTGGAGCTAGCACCGGAAGCCGTGAAGCATTAGAATTAAGAGATAAAGGTACGAAATACGAAAATAACTGATTTGGTGGTAAAGGTGTTATGACTGCAGTAGATAATGTTAATAAACACATTGCCCCAAAATTGATTGGTTTTTCAGTTTTTGACCAAAGAGCTATCGATTTAACAATGATTAAATTAGATGGAACTGCATCAAAATCAAAATTTGGTGCAAATGCTATTTTAGGTGTTTCATTAGCTGTTGCAAGAGCCGCAGCACAAGAAGTTGGATTGCCACTATATAAATATTTAGGTGGCCCAAATGCTCATATATTACCATTACCAATGCTTAATGTTATGAATGGTGGTGAACATGCTTCAAATACTGTTGACTTTCAAGAATTTATGATTATGCCTGTTGGGGCAAAATCGTTAAGAAGTGCATTGCAAATGGCTAATAAAGTATTTCACAATCTAGCTAAATTATTACATAAAGATGGACACGGTACACAAGTGGGGGATGAAGGTGGTTTTGCGCCTAATTGCAAGAGTCATGAAGAAGTCCTTGACTACCTTGTAGCTGCTATTAAAGCTGCCGGCTATAAACCTGCTACAAAAGGGGAAGATGCAGTTGCTATTGCTATGGATGCTGCATGTAGTGAACTTTACGATGAAAAGAAAAAGGTTTATACATTTAAAAAATTAAAAAATGCTATTAGTGAAAAACGTGCTGGCTTTGACCATCTAGGCAATGTTAAATTAGAATATACGACTGATGAGTTAATTGATTACTTTGAAAAATTAATTAATAAATATCCAATTATTTCAATCGAAGACGGTTTAGCAGAAAGCGATTGAGCTGGATTTGCTAAAATGACTAAAAAATTCGGCGATAGAATTCAAATTGTTGGTGATGACTTAACTGTTACAAATCCAAAACTACTTGAAAAAGCAATCAACGAAAAATCTATGAATGCTATTTTAATTAAACTTAATCAAATTGGAACCTTGACCGAAACTCTTGATACTATAAATAAAGCACAAAAAGCAAATATGGCTTGTGTAGTTTCACACCGTTCAGGTGAAACCGAAGACACAACACTTGCTGATTTAGCCGTAGCTTTAAATACAAGCCAAATTAAAACAGGATCAATGTCAAGAACTGACAGAATTGCTAAATATAATAGATTATTAGTTATTGAAGAAGAACTCGATTTTCAAAGTGAATTTGAAGGTGAAAAAGCTTTTTACAACATTAATAATAAATAATAATAAATATAAATTAACTGTGTTATTCAAACACAGTTTTTAATTTGTTTATTAATAGGGCATTTGGTAAAATTTAACTATTTAAATTAGGCTCATCTCGCAAAAACGCCTTTTTAATGAATATATTTTGTTTAGGATTTACTTGAAAAATCAGTATTTTGTAAAGGAGTAAAATAAATTTCATTATGGAAAACAAAGAATTAGCAAAAAAACAATGTAAATTTGCACAAACATTTAAAAATTGAAACCTAACATATAAATTAGTCTTCATTTTTGGACTTATTATTTTATTAGCAGACTTTATAATCCTTATTCATTCTTTTAAGTATCATGGGATTGGTCCGCTTAAAAAAATATACAACAGGCCAGAATTCAAAGAAGCTATTGATAAAGGTACAATCGTCTTTAACAATGTTGTATATCCAAATGCTTTACAAGCAATTTGATCTCAAACAATGACTTTTACAATGATTAGTAACTGAATGCTTGCTATAACTATGGTTGTTTTGCCTTTTAAAAAAGACAATCAAAAAACACAAGCTTGATTTATGGCTACTGTTGTTTATATCTCAATAACTTTTTTAATTTATTGAACACTTATATTTTTTGTTTCATTAAAAAAAGGCATTTGAAATGATTTAAAATCAGCATTGCCTAGTTTTATATTACACGCAATTAATCCATTGTTTGGAATTGTTGCATTAATATTGTTAAGAAAACAAATTAGTATTTCAAACAAGCAAATTTGAATGATGTCTCTTGTTATTTCAGGTTATTTTTTATTTGGTTTTATAACTTTTTTCATTGGTGATCAACTCGTGGATGATAAATCTAATGCTAAGTTATATTCTAAATATAATATTGTGATTTATACCTTTTTGAATTTTAGACACCCATTCTTTTATAAAGGCGGAAATGTTGCAATTGTTGTTATACTCGACCTATTAGCGCTTTCTGTGGGTATTTTAATTGCACCAACAATAGGTTTTATTTGAAAATATAGTCTTAAAATTAAAAATCCAGAAATCAAACAAAATATAAACCAAAAACTGAGTGAGGCAGTGTCTCAAACTATTTATGAAAACTAATTTTAGTAAGGATGATAAATTCTTTTTACAAATTAAACAAAAATATTGACTTGTTTATAATAACAAGTTTTTATTTGCTAAAAGTTATTAGTATACTGGTGGCAAGTGAAACTATGATTCATCTAACAAACATAGCATAAGTGAAATGCCATTTAATCAAATAACTATTTTTTTATACTAATGATGTATATACTACTTTGCCAATCAGCAACTTTATAGACTTGATTTGAGATTAAATATTTATAATTAAAATATTAATATTATTTAATAATAAAGAGGAACAATATGAAAGAATTAAAAAGTTATATCGATGATATAAACCAAATGTCAAAAAGTTTATTAAA
>NZ_JNJV01000003.1 GCF_000702785.1 Mycoplasmopsis primatum ATCC 25948
CTTTCTGTCTTCAATCGATTGAAAATCTTCTATTTTTTCTTTTAAAATCTCTAAAAAATTAGGATTAATTTCCTTGAGTGTATTTACATTGCCTAAACAAGCAATTCTTTTAAAACCTTTTGAAAAACCGCCTGATTGAACCACATGACAATAATCAAATTTTCCATTGCTATTTATTAAAATTATATATTTTCCCATATGCTAATTATAGCATAAATTGTATGTAATTGTAATAAATAATTAGTTTTTTTAAATACAAAGTATTTAAGTATAAAAAATGACCCAAAAAATGGGTCAAACTCAGAAACTCGGGATTTTCTCTCTATTGCTTCTCACACTTCATCATTTATGTCCTCTGTAAAAATCGTGTTATTTATATAGAGATCTCCATCTTTAACCTGAAACAAAAAAAGACCCATTTTTTTGATTTTAGGTCTTTTTTGTATAGTGTGTCTCTTTTAATTTATTAATAAATTATTTTTTTAAGTTTTCGAGTGTTAATTTATGTAATGCTGATCTAGCAGCTTCTCAAATAATTTCATTAAAAGTAGGGTGTGGATGAATTGTGTGAGTTAAATCTTTTACACAAGCGCCTTTTTCAATAGCTAATGCTATTTCAGCGACATAATCGGTCACGTTAGCACCAATCATATGCGCACCTAAAATGTGTCCGTTTTCTTTGTTAACCACTAATTTAACAAAACCTTTGGTTTGACTAGCAGCAATAGCTTTACCTAGAAAACTAAATGAATATTTAGATGTTATAACATTATAACCAGCATCAGTTGCTTGTTGTTCTGTTAAGCCTACGAAAGCAATTTCTGGATTTGTATAAATACATGCAGGCACAGGTTTTGATTCTGGTTTATAAGGAATACCATAAACATCAAGTATATGATATACAGCAGTTACAGCATGTGAGTATGCAACGTGAGCTAACATATTTTGTCCAGTTACGTCTCCAATAGCATAAACGCCTTTAACATTTGTACGCATGAATTCATCAACAAGAACTTCTTTACGAGCACCTAATTTAACGCCAACTTCTTCAAGTTTTTCAGAAGCAGGAATTCTACCAGTAGCAATTAAAATAACATCTGCGCTAATCTTTTCTTCTTTGCCATCCTTAACATAAACTAGGCTTTCATCTGAATCAAGCTTGCTACTTGAAGCATTAAAGATAATTTCAATTTTGTTGTCATTTTGCAATACTTTAGTTATTTCAGTAGCAACATCTTTATCAACTCCAGGAAGCAATCTATCTTCTCTTTGAATAATAGTTACTTTTGTACCTACAGCAGCATAAACTTGTGCAAATTCAACACCAATAACACCACCACCGACAATAACCATTGATTTAGGTAAGTTTTTGTTATAGTTGATAGCTTCACGTGAAGATAATAATTTACCGCTTTCATAGCCTTTTTCAAAACCTTCAATGTTTTTCATTCTTCTAGCGTGGCTACCAGTAGCAATAATTAAATTCTTAGCACGGTAAACTTTACCATTGACTTTAATTTCCTTAGCACCAACAAATTCAGCATCGCCATCAATTACTTGGCACTTCGAGCCCTTCATAAGCATTTTAACGCCACCTGATAATTGGGCAACAACCTTAGCTTTTCTTTCATGCATTTTTAATCATGTTTTGTCATAATCAATTTTTAAGTCAGCAAAATTTGCCTCAATACCATATTTAGCAGCATCTAATATTTCTTCAAGCACGTGCGTTGACTTAAGCATTGCTTTAGTTGGAATACATCCAATATTAAGACATACACCGCCTCAAAATTCTTTTTCAACAATTAAAGTTTTAAGACCAGCTTTTCCAGCCATTTCAGCAGCTAAATAACCACCAGGACCTGAACCAACTACAATAACATCAAATTCATCATCAACTGAACCAGTGTATTTTTTACCAGCATCTTTTCATGCTAATTTAGTTTTTTCACTTTCATAAGGTTTATTACATGATTGCTTAGAACATGTGCAATCAGTGCATTTAGTTTTGCATGCTTCTTTAGCCATATTAAAATTCTCCTAATTGTTCTGGACTTTCAATTAATTCCTTAACTCTACCTTGGAATCTAGCCATATCAGCGCCGTCTACTCATTGATGATCAGCAGCAATTGATAAGTACATAATTTTTCTATTTTCAACTTTAGCATCTTTAGTTAATTTTAATTCATCGATAATAGCACCAGTAGCTGTAATAGCAACTTCACCTTTATTCATTATTGGAGAGCCAAAAAGAACACCTGAACTACCAACATTAGTAATAGTGAAGCATCCACCAGTCATATCAGACATTTTTAATTTTTTGTCTCTAGCAAGAGTCGATAATCTTACTATTTCATTTTGAATATCAATAACATTTAGTTTTTCAACACCTCTAATAACTGGGACAACAAGACCATAAGGTGTATCAACAGCTATACCAATATTAATTGTATCTGGATAAATAATTTTTGCATTTGCAGCATCTCACTTAGCAGTAAAGTTTGGAAATTCACTTAGGGCTATTGAGGAAGCTTTAACTATTCATGATAAAAAAGTTAGTTTAACATTATGATCTTTTAAAACTTTATCTTTAACTGCACTACGTAAATTTCATAAGTTTGTAACATCTGCTTTAATTGTTAGAGCACAATAAGCAACTGAATCAACAACTTCTTTAAGGTTTTTTGCTATTGCCTTACGAATGGTTGGAATAGGTAATTCTTTTGCTTCTAATGCTTTTTCCTTTACAATTTCGGCCATATTATTTACCTTCTTTTCTTGCTTTAATAGCTCTTTCACGTGGTGTTAGTTTAGAATCATCGCCGCATTCTTTATCACATTCTTTTTCAGTTTTTTTACTTGGTTTAGCAGCATATGCTGAGAAGTCTAATAAATCATTTGAAACCTTAAGTTGTCCAACAACAGCAGGCGCGTCTGCTGATCCAACTTCTTCTTCAACTTTTTGTTTTTCTTTATCTAACATATTTCTCCTTTGCATTAATTAAACTTTTGTTTGTTTTTTTGAAATAGACAAATCAAACAAACATTAGTTTAATATTAAAATTAATAAATTTGATTAAATTATAAAACAAAAAGCATAAATGCTTTTTGTTTTTTTAATAGATTATTAGATTAGCCTAACATTTCTTCGATTACTGTTGCAATTTTTTCTTTATTAACCATGAAGTAGTGTTCTAGTGCTGGAAGTGGAACAGTAACGTCTGGGCCGTTTAATCTTCTTGGTTGAGCAACTAAATCATCAAAGCAGTGTTCGTTAACACGTGTAATGATTTCTGAAGTAATTGAAAGTGTTTGAACAGATTCTGAAACTGCTAATACACGACCTGTTTTCTTAACTGATTTAACAATGGTTTCTGTGTCCATTGGTTTAAGAGTTCTAAGGTCAACAACTTCGATAGAGTAGTTTTTGCCTTTTTCTTGTAGCAATTTAATTGCTGCAAGGGTTTCATGAACCATGTGACCATAGGTTACAACTGTTAAGTCTTCACCTGGAACTACAACATTAGCTTTTCCAATTTCAACTGTATAGTGACCAGCTGGAATTTCTTGTTTGAAAGCACGGTAGTCACGTTTGTGTTCAAGGAATATTACAGGGTCATTTTGTTCAAATGCTGCTAACATTAAACCTTTTGTATCGTAAGGTGTAGCAGGCATTATAACTTTAAGGCCTGGAATGTGTGAAAATAGTGTTTCAATAGATTCTGAGTGGTGTTCCAATGCTTTAACACCTCCACCACAAGGCATTCTAAAGATTGCAGGACATGACATAGCACCACGTGTTCTATTTCTGTAACGTGCTGCGTTACCAAAGATTTGTTGCATAGCATAAATAGCAAAACCTGAAAATTGCATTTCAACAACTGGTCTAAGACCTGCTAATGCAGCGCCAATTGCTGAACCTGCTATTGCAGATTCTGAAATAGGTGAGTCTCATACTCTTTCTTCGCCATATTTCTTTTGAAGACCATCAGTAGCACGGAATACACCACCTTCGAAACCAGCATCTTCACCATAAACAACTGCATTAGGGTATTTTTCTAATGCTACATCAAGAGCATTAGTTAAAGCAGCTATATTGTTAACTGAAATCATTTTTTCTGACATAATTATTCTCCTTTAAAATATAGATTTTTACTTAATTATTTTAAGAATCTTCTGTTAGCTTCTTTTTGTTCAGCTAATTCAGCTGGCATTGTTTCATAGGTGTAATCGTAAATATCATCAAAGCCTTCGCTTGATAAAATTGCTGCTGAGTCTGCATATGCTTGTTTTGCTTCTGCTTCTGCTTCTTGTGCCAATGCTTCAATTTGATCTTTAGTAATAATTTTTTCTTTAAGCAAGTATGCTTCAATACGATGGAATGGTTCTCATTCTTCGTGTTTTTCTTCTTCTTCTCTTGAACGGTAAACTCTAGGGTTATCGCTAGTTGTATGTTGTCCTTGACGTCATGTAAGCATTTCAATTAGAATAGGACCGTTGCCTTTTCTTGTATATTCATAAGCTTCTTTAATAACTTCTGAAGTAGCAAGTAAGTCATTACCATCAACACGAACACTAGGAATACCATATGACATAGCTCTTTGTGAAAGTGTTTTAACTTTATAGCTGTGGTGTTCTGGAACTGAAATAGCTCATTGGTTGTTCATAACTACCATAACAAGTGGTCAATTACGAACTGAAGCCATATTTAAGCCTTCGTGGAATTCACCTTCATTTGTTCCACCATTACCAATTGTAGTTAAGCAAATTTGACCTTTGCCATTAGCTTTAAGTGCTGATGCTACACCACCAGCCATTGATGTTTGTGAACCAATAATAACTTGCATAGGTAATGTATTAAGACCTGGCATTTTTGATCCAAGTTCTGAACCATTTCAGTATGCATAGATTGATTTCATTTCAACACCACGTGCTAATAATGTTGGCAGTGCACGGTAGTGTGGAGCATATCAGTCATCTTTTTTAAGATTGTATCCGATTGCTGCTAATGCAGCTTCTTCACCTAAGTTAGGAGCAAAAGTTCCTAGACGACCTGTTTTTTGTAATGTTAATGAGTAATTGTCTCATTGACGAGATCTAACCATAATTTTATACATTGCAAGTAATTGTTTCTTTTGAGCTTCTGTAGGTTTGTAATCAGCGTTGATTAACTTTCCTTTTTTGTCAAGAAAACGAATCACTTCTTTAGGGTCACTAACAGCATGACCTGGGTAATGTATTTAAATTTCATCCGCTTCTCCTTGTTTTTTTTAATTAGTATTCTCATTGATATTTTGCTAACAAATGAGATACTAAAATTATATATTGATACATAGTTAAAGGACTAAAATATGGAATTTTTTCCACATTTTTTATTTTTTTTATTTGTTATTATTATTTAGAAAAAAATAAAAGCGTGTAGAAATAAATTAACAGATATTTATTCAATAAATTTCTTTGAATATTTTTATTTTTTTAGATATTTAAATTAAAATAAATCTATTATTTTTTACTATATTTATTCAAATACCCAATTTAACATGAAAGGTGATAATTTATGAATTTAGCAGACAATCTTTTTATTATTTCGTTAACTTTAACCTTTGTTTCTGGAATCGGTCTTTATATTTTAGTTTCGTTAAATTGATATAAAACTATTTTTTATCGTGCTACTTTTGTGAAAAATTATTGTATAAATAATGAAAAAAGAGTAAGAGATTTTTATATAAAAAATATAGTAAAAAATATCACTTTTATCACATTTTTAACAGCCACATTATCATTCTTAAATATTTTTAGTATTGTGGCTTTTATATATTTATTTGCTTCAAAACAAAACAGTATCATAACTTATTATCACCTAATAGGTTTTGTCACTTTTGGGGTTATGCTATACCTAACCATTACTAATGCAATGATGATTGCAAAATTAAAAGAATGAAGTATTTCTAATATTAAATTGCCAAAAGCAAACTATATAGAAAATGATATTAATTGAAATTTAAAAGGCATCAAACAAATATCTTTTATGGAAGATGAATTGAGAGTTATAACAACATTAGGTAAAAAATCAATAAATATGAGCATTAGAATTTCTAAAAATTTTGAAGACAAAACTGATAATGAAAAGCAAAAAGAAATTTATGAAAAATTAATTTTTGATTTTGATAACACTAAATGAGCTAATGGTGAAGACATTGATATTAATTCATTTCAAGCAATCTTTAGCAAATATAATATTGTATAAATCTGTTTTTCAATAATTAAAACTCGTGCCACTTATAAAAGCACGATTTTTGTTTAATATTATTTTAGTTCATTTCAGATAAATTTAGCTGCAATAGCACCATCAGAAGCTGCGGTTACAATTTGCCTAATTTCTTTTTGGCGAATGTCTCCAATAGCATAAATGCCTTGAATTTTAGTTTGCATTTTTTCGTTAGTAACAATAAAGCCATCTTTGTTAGTTATATCTAAATGACTTATAAAATCAGAAACTGGTACAAAACCAATCATTGGGAATAAACCGTCGCAATGTTTAGCAACAATTTTGCCATTTTCATCTATTAAATAGATTTTTTCAACAAAATTTTCGCCTTCTAACTTTTTGATATACGTGTTAAATAAAATCTTAATTTTTGGATGGTTTTTAACTTTGTCCACTGTAACTTTTTCTGCATAAAATTTTGACCCGCGAACAATCAAATTAACTTCAGAAGCAAAAGCTGTGAGATATAAAGCTTCTTCAAAAGCTGAATTGCCATCGCCAAGAACATAAAGCACTTTATTCTTAAATAAAGGGCCATCACACACGCCACAATAACTAATGCCTTTTTTATCAAATTTATCAAAATTTTCAATATCACTAGGTTTGCGATTCACTAAGCCAGTAGCAATAATAACTGTTTTTGACTGAATGATTGAATTATCTTGCAAAACTATTTCTTGCAAATTATTAGCAAGGTGATTTATTTTAATTACATTTGCACTTTTAAATTGGGAACCAAAAGACATCGCATGAGAATAAAGCATATCTGCTAATTCGTAGCCTGAAACTTTTTTTGTACCTAATCAATTTTCAACTTCAGTTGTTGAATTTATTTTTCCACCGGGTACTTCTTTTTCAATAATTAAAGTTTTTAAGCCACTTCTTGAAGCATATAAAGCTGCATTAAGACCGCCAGGCCCAGAACCAACAATAACTACATCATATAAAACATTTTGTTCCATATTAAGAAAACACTCTTTCTATAGCTTTAGCATTTTTAGATTTAATTCTGGTTTTTTCGATCCAAGCAATATATTCTTCTGGATGGGCATATTGATAAATAAATCTATTTTTTCTTCATTCACGCAAGTAGTGTAATGGGTTGAAAAATTGAAAGAATAATAAGCCTAATGAACCAATAGCAAAGAAGATATAAGCAGCAATAATATACATTTGTTGACGATAAGCACGCAATGGTTCCATAGCTATACGTACAAGTCCATATCAAACAAAGTATAGTGAAGCAGAAGCCCCTGGTTTTAATAAACCAAATCTATTGACTACTCATACAAGTAATATGTATGCTATAAAGTTAATAATACCTTCATATAAGAATAATGGATATCTATAGCCCGTGCCTTCTGTATCTTTGATAAACATATTAGCAGCAAATGTTTTTCCAAAGATTAAAGAGCTTGAGCCATCTCAGTCTATTCTTCCATAAACTTCATGATTAGCATAATTACCCCAACGTCCAATCACTTGTCCTATTAAAACAGCTGGAATAATAAAATCAGCAGCTTTTCTAATATCAATTCTATCTCTTATAAAGTAACCATATGTAAAATCGGCTATCATGGCGAAAATAACACCACCTTGGATACTTAGACCACCTTCTCAAACTTTATACCAGTTTCGCCAGTTATAGTTTGGATTATTAATAGATTGATCAACAACGTTTCATAAACGCGCGCCTAAAATGGCTGATGGAATCGTTAAGAAAATTAAGGTTAGTAATATTTCTCATGGATATCTTGCTCTTCGTCAAAAAATTACAATTGTTAAAATAGCAGCGACCATACCAAGCATCATAGTTAATGAATAAGTGTGCACTGGAAAAGAGCCGATGTTAAAGAGTACACTAGCAGTATTTGCTGTTTTTCCAGCATCGGGAGTTCAAACTCCAGGATAAACTTTTCATAAATTTGGATCATTTTGAGTGCTTGTGGTGTCAAATAATTGATATAAATTATTCATGAACATCTCCTTTATCTAATTCTTTTTGCCTTTGAGCTAGTAAATCTAACGAATTAAAGCCTTCTCTTTTCGCTAAGAATGCTATCACGGCTCCTTCAATTAACGATGATACAGAAGCTCCAACTTTAATAGGCACCTGAACCTTTGGTATTTTGCCATCTAACACATTATAATAAATCTTTTTATCACCCAGGCGGTCTAATTTTTCATAATCTATGTTAGCATGGTCAACTAATTCAACACACAAATTAATTACTGAACCACGCATAATTGACTTAATTCCATATGTTTGTAAAATATTGATTAAACCTGTTCCACGCATTTCAAGTAAATCTTGTGTTAGATATGGTGCAGACCCTCAAAAATGCGCTCCAATGTGCTTAACTAAAACAGCATCATCAGCGATAAATAAATGACCTCTTTGAATTAGCTCATGAGTAGCTTCTGATTTACCAGCACCAGAAATACCGACTATCAAGACACCTATACCATGAATTGAAAGAAGACAGCCGTGAACTTGTGTTTCTTCTGAATAAAAATCGCTAAGATAAGTACCAATTGTTGAAGTAATTTTTGAAGTGCTTCGATTAGCAATATAAAGTGGAATTTGATATTTATTGCACACTTGTGTAATGATTTTATGATGTGTTGGTAAAACACCCTTAGATAAAATTAATAATGGAGGCTTAACAGAAAGCACTCTATCAAGTGTTTTTAACAATTGATCTTTTTTTAATGTTTTAAAATAAATTGATTCATTTGTTCCTCAACAAATTACATTTTTTGAATACCTTGTATTTTTAGAAGCACCAGCAATTTCTAATCCAAGCCTTTGAATTGCTGGATACTTAATATTTCTATAAACAAGTTTTTGATCTTTATTCACAAGTTCAATATCAAACTTGTTGATTACTTCTAAAACATTAATAACTTTTTTTATCATTGGTTCCTTAAATAAGTATTAATTAATTTTAAAAATTATATAGTAAATCATATATTTAATATTAAAGAAAAATAAAGCCTGAGCTTATTTATTAGAGTTGGCGATTGTTAAATCATCAGAATTATCAGACTGTTTTTCATCAGTGGGTTTTTGCTCAACTGATTCTTTTGCATCTGTTGGCTTTTGACTAAAGTTATCACTGACTATATTCTTGTTAAAATTTAAAAATTCTTTTTCCTCATTAATGTAAGAAATATATAAATTTGGATATTTTTTAAAACTTAATTTAGCATACAAGGAAACTCATTTTCTGGCTGTGCTTTCATTATTTTTTTTGATGTTTTTAATAGCTACCAGTAATATTATGTTTGCAATAGTAATCAACAAAAATCACATTAATAAAAGTGAAAAAATAACATCTGTAAAAATGATGATGTAGACTGTTTTAGTGGATTTAACAAGCATAATATTTGTTCAAATCATCATGGCAAAAAACAAGATAAATGAAGGAATAGCAGCAGAAAGCATTTGCACTGCTTGTTTGTTCATTGAAAGTTGTTTGGACTCGATAACATCATATCAAGCATCGTTTTTTTCTTCTTGTGTATATTTGTGTTTCATATTTTTTCCTAATCAAATGTTACATTTTTAAGATTCTTAATTCAATTAATAAAATAGTTATATGTTTTATTAAAATCATATATATTATTTTGCTTAAAACCCTTTAAATCAGCAATTTTAGTCAAAATATTATATGTATTTATTTCATCCAAATTCATTAAGGTTTCTTTTTCGATGTTAAATTCATCAATAATTAATTCAGGATAATAATCTACTAAAACTTTTAAAAAAGTGCTGAAAATAAATTTCTGTGGAAATATTTTGGTTTCAATTGAACCGATCATTGCTAATTTAGCAGCAGCATATTGGTCATTTAATTTAGGCAATAAAATTCCAGGTGTGTCCATAAAATATAAATTGTCATTTACTACTCATTTTTTAATTCTTGTAACGCCAGGATAATTAGCAACTTTTAAACTTTTTTTATTGGAAACTAAGTTAATTAAAGTACTTTTGCCAGCGTTAGGAATGCCTAAAACAAACGTTTTGATTCTAGAATTAATAAACCCTTTCGCTTTGTCTTTCTGAATTTTGTCTTTAGCTAAAAATTTAATTTTATTAATAATAATATTTTTGCTTTTTGCATTTCTTAAATCTAATCACAAAACTTGTGAATTATCAAATCTTTTCTCAATTTTATTCTTTTTAGATTTGTCCATCAAGTCACTTTTTGTAATCACAAACAATCTTGGTTTATTTGGCATAATACTATCAAAATCTTCGTTGTAACTACTAATAGGACATCTAGCATCTAAAACAATAAGAAAAATATCTGCTAATGAAGCATCTTGTTTAATTTCTCTTAGACCTTTAGCCATATGACCTGGATATCAGTTAATTAGTTGCTCATCATCTTTGATTTCTTGTTTCATTATTTTTTATTCTTCAACTTCAAATTTTCTGCTTGCAATGAAGTTATTTCATTTTGATGCTTAGCAATAATATTTTTTATTTCATCTTCTAATGAATTATTTTTAGCATCTAAATCAGATGCTAAATCTCATAATTCTTTTATAAAATTATTAACTTCTGTAACTGAATATCCATTAAGTTCTCGACTAAATTCTTTATTAATAAATTTTTCTCTCGCTTTTTGTTCCACTCTATCTCCTTATTTCTTACTATTATATATTTTATACAAAACAATTCCAGCACTAACAGCCACATTTAGACTTTCAAACTCAATTGGTATGTATATTTTTTTGTTTGCTAGTTTATTAATATTAGAGGCAACACCTGAGCCTTCGTTGCCAAAAACAATAACTATTTTTTCATTAACAGGAAAATCAAACGAATTTATATTAATGCTATCTTTTTCTAATGAGGTTGTATAAATTTTATATCCTTGATTTTGAAGCTCTAAAATTGTTTTATATGCATTATCATATTTTTTTGTATTAACGCTAAAAATAGCTCCTTGACTTGATCTAATAACTTTTTGATTATTAAAATGAACATTTGAATAAATAGTATCGAAACCAAAAGCCTTGGCAGTTCTTATAATGGTGCCGACATTACCTGGATCTTGTACATTATCTAAAAACACAACTTTGTTTTGTTTTCTTGTCTTTTGATTTCTAAAAGAGCATAGAGCCACAATGCCCTCAGGATTGGTTGTTTGAGTCAAATACTTCAATATATCATAGCTAATAAAATTTGATTCAGCATATATAGCTTTTTTATCAATTAGTTCATATGTTGCCACAACTAAATTATTTTTATATGCTTCTTCAACCAAGTGATAGCCCTCAATTAAAAAATAGTCATCTATTTTTCCAGCTAAAATCTTGCGTAATTCTCTAATATGTGAATTGCTAACACTATTAAAAGTCTTGTTATTATATCTTTTTAGACTTTCCATTCTTTAAGAAAATCCTTTCCTTTTTGAACTTCATATAATGAAAGATCGCAAAAATCTAATTGTCGCATCACCTCAAAACCAACAATAGCAACTGAATTAGCTAAATTAATGCTTCTCATAGCACTAACCATAGGAATTCTTAGACAATAATCAATGTTGTCTTGTAATATTTTTTTATCTATCCCTGTTGACTCCTTACCAAACATTAATCATATTTCTTTATCTTTTTCGTATTGTTTTTTAAAATCAATATCAGAGTAAGTTTTATAACCATATCTAGTAATGTAATAAATTTTTTTATCTTTGTATTTGTTATAAAAGTCTTGATATGAATGGTGTACTTCATGCTCTATGTCACTTAAAAGTCTACCCGCTGCTGGTCTAGATAAATATTTAGGATCTAAATCAAAAGAAATTGGTTTAATAATGTGTAATTTAGCGCCTAATGCAAAACATGTTCTAATTATGTTAGCTGTATTAGGTGGTATTTCAGGTTGATATAAAACAATATTTAACATATTCATTCTCCTTTGAAATAATTTATTTATTATATATTTAATATGGTTCAGTCATAGTATTTAATACAGACGATAACAAAAGTTTATTTACAAAATGTTAATAATTTTTTCGATAACTGCTGTATTTATTTGCATATTAAAATTAACAAAAACAGCTGTTTTACACGCAAATAAAGAAAAGTACCATATATCAAAAATCATTTGTGCGTTAAATATAAAACTCAATTTAATAAAAAACTAGAGTAAGAACTCTAGTTAATATTATTATATTAATTATTTAAATCAATTATTTGTGTGAATACTTGACTATATACAGTATTACCATTTAAAAGTAATCTTCATGATAATTTATATATACCAGCAGATATTTCTTCAAAATCCACACCTTTATTATATTTTGTATATGTTCTTACACCAGGGGCTGCTGTAACGCCTTTGCTACCATTTGTTATAAAATGATCATCAAACTTTATAAGTGTAGTTATGTTAGTTTTATCAATTTGCACCATTTGTTTACCTTTTGATGATACTTTTATTCACTTGTTTTTAGCCCCACTTAACGCTTCCTTCAATTTTGCCTTATTATTGATAGTAAATATAGTACCATTTAATGATTTTTCATACAAATCTGGCGCGATCAAATTTTGTATATTGCTGTCATCTTTTTTGAAGTTTTCTAATTTGAAAACATGTTCTTTTAATTCGCTATTATATTGAAGTTTATACGTTACTTCTAAAATACCTGTTTTATTATTTGCTTTAATTGACTTAATTTCATATGAACTTAATTTGTCAATTCCTGAACCTATTAATTTAATGTTAGCTGTTTTGATATCACTAGGGATAGTATTAGCCATATCTGTATCTTCAACAGAAATTTTAGCATTAGCAATAAAATCATCTAATGAAAATGCAACAACCATAAAACCATGAATGTCAAATAATTTTCAAGAAGTTTGTCCATTTACTTCAATTGTAACTTTAATTTTTAAGGTACCAGTGATATCATCAGCACCCAAAATTTCTTTTGTGATCTTAGCGCCATCAAAAGTATATGTCGCGCTCGCTTTTTCAAATGTTATTTTTTCTTTATCACATTGAGATG
This sequence comes from Mycoplasmopsis primatum ATCC 25948, assembly GCF_000702785.1. GTDB lineage: Bacteria > Bacillota_I > Bacilli_A > Mycoplasmatales > Metamycoplasmataceae > Mycoplasmopsis > Mycoplasmopsis primatum. The sequence goes on from NZ_JNJV01000003.1 coordinate 13,295, forward strand.
GTTTTACTTTATTAGCGTCAGCATATTTTGCAACAACACCATCAAATTTTTCAAATAGTGCATCTTTTATAAAACCAGAAATTTTGACTTCTTTTGTAGTAGTTTTTAATGATGTTTTTTTGCCATCAAGAGTTAAATAATATGAGATAGTTATTTCACCATTTTTATGATCGATTTTAGTAATATCATAATGTAACATAGCATCTTTTATAGTTAATTTTGGTGCTACAATGCCTGCTTTATCTGCATTATTAACTTGAGTTTTATCAGCATCCGTATATTTAAATTCATTTTCTATACGAGTTGTCTCTTTTTCTAGTTCATCAGTGCCAATAGATTGAAATGGTTCAGAGGTAAATAGTTTAGTGGTTTCATAATGATACAATCTATCTTTTTCTTCCTTATGAAAAAGACCTAAAATAAATTCAATTCCATATTGTTCATCTTCTTTAATGAATTTCACAACATTTGATTTTTTATCAACAGGATTATATATTCCTGTTGCGTAAGTGCCTTTTTTATACGCTAATCTTTCATTAAATCTAAAAACTGCAATTCTATCAGCGGCGTTTTCACTAGTATAAAATGTCGAATCTTTGAAATCATAGTATAACAAACCATTAGGATTGTTAGTTACTCAGTGTTTAGAATCAATAGAATCAATAGGTTCAATAAACAATGTTCCATTTTTAATTTCTCTTAGTTGATTATAAATAGTCTCAATATGAGTTTTAGCTATCTGAATATCAAATTCATATTTAGATGATGTAACACCATTTTTTGTAAATGAAGCAACTACTGTTCTTATTCCTTGTGTTAATTCATCATCAGAAGGAGAATTATTTTTAAATTCCTTGCTTGTTACTTCAAAACCATTAGTAGAAATGTCACCACCATTAGCATCTGTAAAAGTAACTAATTTTAAATCCACACTATCTGCATATTTCTTTGTGTCGCCAGTATATTGAGATTTAAAATTCATAACCTCATCATCGATGTTATTAGTTCCTACTAAAATTGTTTTTTTAAATTCTTCATATGCTTGATCAAGTTTAGTTTTGCCTTGTAAAGCATCTTTTTCATCATTAATTTTTTCAGCTGTCACTACTTCAGTATTAATTTTTTCTATGTTAGCATTTGACGCAAATCTAATGCCTTTTTTAACACTGTTTGTATCAGTAGTTTCATTTATTTCTATAGTTGCAAGATCATTTTTAATATCAATTATTGTTTTTTTCAAAGCATCTAAGTTAGGAGTTTTAACTGTTTCATTAGTTCCTACTATTATTGCTTCCTTTAATGCTTTATAAGAACTTTGCAATTCTTTAAGCACATCATTAGCTTTTGCTTCATCAGTTTCTTTATCTGCTTTTTCTAGGGCACTCTTATATGCTTGAATTAACTTAGCAGGTGCAAATCTCTTACCTTTTTCTAATTTAGCAGGATCTTTTTCATCCGATTCCCCGAGATCTTTTAAAATATCTTCACTTACTAATTTCTTATACTCTTTTTTCAAAGCATCTAAATTAGGGGTTTTTGTCACTTCGTTTCCTGAATTCTTGCTGCTACATGCCGCTGATAATAAAATTGGCGATGTAACAGTGGCAAATGCCCCAATCATCGAAATTAATTTTTTAGACTTTTTACTCATCACTCTCCTTAAAAAACATAACGTGTAAAAAATGTATTTTCTAATACAAAATAAGTATAAAACTTTAATGATTGGACGTTCCATATATGGAAATGTGGAAATATATGATCTTTGATGCCTCATCATATAGATTTAAAAATTAATAATCATTATTTGATATTTTAATGTTAAATATGTTTAACTTTGATGACCGCGTCACTTCTAAACGCTTTTTACATTGTAATTTTAAAGTGGTTTAATTCCATATATATCTATAAATCAGTCATATATGAACTTTTTAACACTTTAACTGGGAAACTTATAAATAAAAAAAGCACAAGTATAAATCTTATGCTTTTTAAAATTATTTTTCAATTTTAATTTTAACACCAGGTCCCATAGTTGCAGATAATACTATATTTTGAATATATGTACCCTTAACAGTAGCTGGTTTCAATTTTTTAATTAAATTAATAACAGTTTTGATATTTTCTACAAGTTTGTTTGAATCCATTGAAACTTTTCCAACCAATGTGTGAACAACACCGGCTTTATCTGTACGATAATTTGCTTTACCTTTTTTAAGTTCTTCAACTGCTTTTTCAGGCGTTGGAGTAACTGTTCCGGTTTTAGGGTTAGGCATTAAACCTTTAGGCCCTAATTTTTTACCGTATTTTCCTAAAAGAGGCATCATAGCAGGATCAGCAACCATAACTTCAAAGTCAAAATTATCTTCTTTAATTTTTTGCTCTAATGCTGGGCCATCCACAACTTGATCAGCACCTGCAGCTTTCGCTAGTTTTTGTTTTTCAACATTATTTGTAACAACTAATACTTTAATTGATTTACCAGTACCATTAGGTAATAATACAGAGCCACGAAGTTGTTGTTCTGCTTTTCTAACATCAAGGTTAAGTTTGAATACTAAATCAACAGAAGCATCAAATTTAGCATATGAAGTTCTTTTAACAATTTCTACTGCTTCCAATAAATCATAAGCAATATTTTTGTCATATGAACTTCTAGCATTTTGAAGTTTTTTTCCAATTTTTGAAGACATATTATTTTTCTCCTTCAGCTTCTGATGATTGTTCTATAGTTTCAACATCAATTGCCTTATCTTTGGTTTCAATCATACGTGCTTCTGCTTCTTTTAATTCAGCTTCCTTAGCTTCACTGATTTGTTGAGCTTTTAGTGCGTCGGCTGCAGCTTTTTTAGCAGCTTTAACATTGTCATAACCTTCAATTAATATACCCATGTTTTTTGCTGTACCAGCAATAATTGCCATAGCAGTTTCAACATCATCTGTGTTTAAATCTGGTAATTTATATTCAGCGATTTCTCTTAGTTGTTGTTTGGTAATTGTAGCAGCAATAGTTGTTTTACTGTTAGCACTACCTTTATTTACCTTAGCAGCTTGCTTTAGTTTGTAGCTAGCTGGCGAAGTAAATAATTTGAATTCAAATGATTTATCATTATAAACTGTAATTTGAACTGGAACTGGTTCATTTCCTCTGTCACGTGTCGCATCATTGAAAGCACGTGTAAATTCTGGCATATTAATACCAACACCTGCAAGAGCAGGCCCTGGTTTAGCTTGGCCAGCATTAAATTGTAGCTTACGAACACGGACAATATCAGCTTTTGATTTTGCCATATCTTGTTATCCTTTCGATAATGTGGTTCTGACGATTAAATCTCCCACTAGTTAAGAACAATTTATATAATATTAATTATTAAATTGCATTAACAATTATATAGTAAAAAGAAAATTTTCAGCCTTGATATTTTATTTTGAAAAAACATCCCTTTCTGTGTGCTTTCAAATGTTTAACCTTTGTTTTTTAGCCTCATTTTCAGCAAATTTTAATTTATTAAAATAATTTAATAAAACACCTTCATTAACAGCAAAATAATTTCCTTTCTTAATTGAAATATAATGAACTCTTGCTAACCCGTTTTTTACTAATTCATAACCAACATCAATTTCGCCGTTTTGCTCTGTTTTACAATATAAAAAAGCAACTTTTCTTGCATATTTATCTTCACTAACATATTTGTAATATACCTCTTTATTGTGTAATAAACTAATCAAAAATTGTTTTGCTTTTTGAGCAAAATAATTTTCATATTTAGCTAGATTTTGATGAATACTTTTATATGTTTCTGGTGCATCAATACCTATGATTCTAAGACCTACTTTTTGCTCATTTTGGATAAAATAAATTGTATCTCCGTCAACAACACTGATAAATGAATCAATAAAACTTTTTCGCAAATAATGTTCGCCAGAATTAGGAAAATGACAACTTACTATGCCCACGTTCGCTAACATTATGAGTATCACATTAAATAGTTTGAATTTCATTATTTAATATTTTGTGTTGTAGCATTATTTCTAAAAAATATAAAAAAAATAGAAAAACGAACCATTTTTCCTATTTTTTTAATATCTATTATTAGAACCAAATTCCCTAATTTTTTCTTTAACTACATCTTGAATAGCATTAGCGCCAGGTGCTAATAATTTTCTAGGGTCATAATTTTTACCTTGTTTTGATTTCCCAGAAATTATGAATTCCTCAGTAGCATGTGCAAAAGCAATTTGTAATTCAGTATTAACATTTATTTTTACAACACCTAATTTAATAGCTTTTTGTATTTGATCAAGTGGAATGCCACTACCGCCATGCAACACTATGCCTATATCAGTGGATTTTGCAATTTCGGATAAAGCATCAAAATTTAATGATTTTCAGCTTTCAGGATATTTACCATGTATATTGCCTATACCAGCTGCTAAAATATCAATGCCAGTGTTTTTCATAGTTAATGCTTCATTAACATTAGATATAACACCAGATGAAATAATCCCATCTTCTTCACCACCAACAGCGCCAACTTCCGCTTCAACAGAAATATTATTTTTTTTAGCCAAAGCCACCACTTTTTTTGTTTTATCAACATTTTCATCAAACGGAAGTGAAGAACCGTCAAACATAACTGATGTAAAACCAGCTTCAATAGCTTTTAGGCAAGCATCATAATCACCATGATCTAAATGCAGAACCACTGGAATATTTATTTGTAAATCTTTTACTAATGATTTAACCATATTAGCAACAGTGGAATATCCACCCATATATTTAATAGCACCCATACTTGCGCCAATAATTAAGGGAGATCTTTCCTCTTGAGCTGCAATCAAAACATTTTTAGTTCACTCTAAATTATTAATATTAATATGCGGAACAGCATATTTATTAACTTTTGCATGATTAATTATATTAATAGCATTAACTAATTCATATTTATTTGGCATTTATTATTCAAAACCCTCTCTAGTTGTTCACAATCCTTTTGCATTTCTTTTAAAACGCGAATCAACAGTTAATAAACGATATAATTCACCAATTTTATTTTGCCTAATAACTGAATAATCTGTTTTTTTAGAATTTGATTCGTCTTCTCATTTTAGTCTAAGTTGTTCTTCCACCTTATCAAAAATTGTGTTGAAGTCCACATATTCTTGACCTTCTGATTTTTTAAGTAAAAATTCAATTGTAACATCTAACATTGTGCTCATATCTACCTCTTTTTTAAATTTACATAATTATAAAAATAAATTTATATTTTAATTAAAAAACTAATTTTTATATGTATTAATAATTCTACTTATTTTATTTGCAATATCCAATAAATCTTGCAGTGTGTCTTTGAATAATGATTTAAATTGATTTGGATCAAGATCACTTGGGTGAATCTTCATATTTCAATCAGATATATTATCAACAGCTTCAAAAATAAATTCATCAAATAATTCATGAAAATCAAAGTCTATTATGTTGGCTAAATTTTTCTTCTCAGTAAAACGCAAAATGAGTTTTTTATTCTTGTTTGTTTTTAATATTTCGCTTGTTTTATAGAGTTTTTGGACAAAATTAATTGTTTCTTTAATCTTGTTGTTTGATCAATTTATAGTTTTATTAGATGAGTTTTCCTCGTATTTTGGTACAGCAATTGTATTTCATTCATTTCATAAATTAACAAGGGCATGTGTGTGACCAAAATTATTTTCCGGATTTCCTTTAATTTTTGAATAATCAATGTTTATTTTTTTAGCATCATAATATCTACGCACATATTCAGCACTCATACTTTCAGCATCTTTTTTTAAACTTTCAAAAAATATTCCTTGATAATCTGCTCTTAAATTACTTGATACATTTTTAAAAAAAGGTCAGCCTTCATATGTGTTAAAATGATTTACAAATAATTTAAATGCAGAATTTGTATTTAATTGATAAATTCAATCCTTAATAATACTATCAAGCTCATCATTTAAAATTCGCACATAACTCATATTAAGTCGTGCATTCGCAATATTATTTTTTGGCGCATTAGTTAGCTCATTAAAAACATCAATTTTCTTATTTTTATAATATTCATTTTCAGTTAATTCAACAAAACTCTGTTTGTCTGGATCAGGAAAATATCCTAATTTTAATTCGTATAAAGATTGTCCATCATTATATGAGTCGGTATATATAGATATTTTTTTTATCACTAAATCAAATCATTTTTTGGTGATTTTATTAATTTTTTGATAGTTGTCATAATAATATTTTTGATATTCGTTCTTATCATTAATAGCTTTTAAAAATTTATTTCATAAAGATTTATATTGATTATATTCAAAGGTAAGTTCCTTATTAAACTCTGCCTCAATTATGCTTTTTTGTTTATAAAAACTACTTTGGCAACTAACTAATGCAAAAGGAATAGGGGTTATTGACAAATATAAAAATTTATTGTTTTTTTTACTAAACATAACATTAGACTTTATTTTCTACAAGCAGTTTAAGTTTTTTAACTTCTTTTGTGCTTAACTCTCTATAGGTTCCTTCTGGCATTTTTTCAACTGTTAAATTAGCAAATGAAATTCTTTTAAGACTTATAACTACATGACCTAATGATTCAAAAAGTCTTTTAATATGGTGATATGAACCTACATGTAATGAAATTATATAGCTTTTAGTATCAACTTGGTCAACAACTTGATGGCTTATTTTCCCGTCTAATTCGATTCCTGAATTCATTTGATTAAATTCTTTTAAAGTTAGGGGGGAGTCAATTCTAGCTCTGTAAACTCTCTCAACTTCATATTTTGGATGAGTTAGTTTATTAACTAATGCATAATCAGTAGTTAATAAAAGAGCACCAGTTGTGTCTCTATCTAATCTGCCAACTGGAACAATTCTTTCATCTGTGTTAATTAAATCAACAACTGTTTTTCTGCCTGCTGGATCTTTAACGGTAGAAATTGTATTTTTAGGTTTATTTAACAAAAAGTACTTAAAATTAGTGTTTTTTGTTAAATTCAAAACATTTTCACCTATCTTGATCTCATCATCAATAGTTGCCTTATCACCAAGATGAACAATCTTACTATTAACAAATACCTTACCTTGTTCAATTAATTTTTCTGCTTCTCTGCGTGATGCAAAACCTGATTGTGCTATTAATTTTTGAACTCTAACTAACTCGCTCATAACTACCTATCTTTAATTCATTCATTTATCATAAATTTCTTGTTGTTGCTTTGTAAAAGTTATACCTTTTTCAACATTATAATCATATGTTCTTTTTACAACTTGCTTAAAACCTTCATCAAAGTTGCTAAAAACAAGTTTACGTAATTTTTGCACTCCCTCAAATGCCCTACCATTGCATATTTTGTCCGCTATAAAAAGTATTTTATCAAGCACACTTAAATGAAGTGCTAATGATGTGTGTACATTAATAGCATTATAAATATCATCATTATCATTCATATAAATATATTTGAATCATAAGGCTCCAGCTACTTGATGTAATTTATATCAGGGAAATACTTCAATATCATAAGCATTATCATAAAACTGCGAAATAAACTTTCTAAATTCATTTTCACTAAGTTCCTTACAAACATCGTGAAATAAACCTGCATAATATGCCACTTTTGCATCATAATTAATAACTTTAGCTAATTCAGCAGCAAATTCAGCGGCAGCAACACAATGTTTTGCTCTTTTAGCACTCAATATTGAATGAATGACTTCTTTTGCATATAAAAAATTATTCCCTATATATTTATTAACTTCTGTTGATAAATATTCAAAGTGCCCTTTTCTAACGGCTGTAGAGGATTCTTTAAAAATATTATTATTTATAATTTGAAGACCATATTTTTTAGCATTAATTTTGTTAATATTTTTGTTTCTTTTATATACAACAAATTGGCAGCTTTGAACCATTTCATCGACGTATTCTCATTTGTGGAATTTAGGCAATAAATCAGAACCCATAATAAAAAATAGTTCATCATTAGGAAATTTTTGTTTGAAGTATCGAATAGTTTCAAAGGTATAACTTATACCACCTCTTTTAAGCTCAAACTGCGAAATTTCATAATTAATATTAGACTTTTCCAAAGCTAAATTTAACATGTTAACTCTATCAATATCAGGCGCAACTTTATTTTTTTTCTTAAATGGGCTAATAGCTGTTGGAATGAAATAAATTTTGTCTAATTTAAGTGTTTCATAGGCAAATTTAGCAATTTTTATGTGTCCATTATGTACAGGATTAAATGAACCACCGAACAATCCTATTTTCATAATTCTCCTTATTTTTTTATATGTACATCATCCTCAACAAAGCGACTTTGAATTGATTCTTTAACCTTTTCTCTTGATGCCTGATAAGCTGATTTCAATACATTTTTACCAACTTTTTTGTTTAAGTTATTAATAATATTATCTACTTTATTTTTTTGTTCATTAACTTCATATGTTTCAAAAATTGAAAGCTGTTTATAATAATCAAATTCATTAATTAAATTAGTCAATCTAACACCAACCCCACGAATTGGTTGCTCCTTTCAAAATTTTTCAAATAATTGAATAGCATTTTTATAAATTAGCTCATTGTCATTAGTGGGCTCCACTAATTTCATTTGCTTACTACTTCATATTTTTGAACTACTTCTGATAATTACTGTTAGAGTGCTTGCTATTAAATTTCTATTTCTAGCTCTTAGACTAACTTTATCGGAAATTTGTTTAATAATTTTGTATATCTCTCTTCTTTCATCTAAATCATAACGATCGAACGTTAATTCATTGCCTATACCTTTTAGATTATTGTGTTCATAAGATAATTGATCATTCCCGTTCCCATTAGCTTCATCTATATATGACTTTAATCTTTGTCTAAAAAGCATATATAACTCTGTATCAAATTCACTTGCTCTAGCTAAATGTCCAATAGTTTTAATGCCTATTTTCCTTAACTTAATGGCTGTTTTTTCGCCAATGCCATAATATTTAGCAATATCAAGGGGTCAAATATCAACTTCTATTTCCTCTGGAATATCAATAAACTTTATTCCAAAAGGTTTTTTTAAGCCAGTAGCCATTTTAGCCATTCATTTAGTATGAGAAATACCAATAGATAAGGGTATATCAAATGTTTTTTTAATATCTGCTTGTATTTTTCTTGCAAGTATAACTGGATGAACTTTTGAAACCAATTTAGTTACGTCCATTCAACATTCATCAATAGAACCTATCTCAATATCACGAGTATATTTTTTAGCTAAATGATCAAAAATATGATTCGATAAAGTTATATACAATTCAAAGTCAGGTTCAACAAAAATTGTATTAGGAGCCTTTTTCTCAATGATATATTTTGGTATACCAACTTTGATTCCCATATTTTTTAACTCATAAGAAATACTAGAACAAATAGAGCGGTCTAAACCTTTTGAAACCGCAACAGGAAATTTTTTTAATCTAATATCACGTGAGCGATGAGCACTAACAAAATATGAATCAAAGTCAATATGAAAAATCATTTTATTATTTTTCATTTATTAATTTTTCTTTCAATAGTTTAGATAGCATTTGAACACACTCTAAACGATTCGCATGTTGACTAACATTATCAAAAACTAACATTTCGCCAAGCTCAATCAATTCCTTTTCATCCATATTTTTTTTATATAGCATTTTTTCGTATTTATCTATAAAACAAAGAGATTGTGTTATATTTAAGCCTTTCAAATAATGACACAATAAATCTGTTGAAGCCACAAAATATGCACAGCCTGTTCCTTTAAAATATATATCTTTAATAATGCTATTGTCTATGAGATACTCAACTTCTAAATAATCACCACATGAGTTACTATATGTTTTGAGCTCACTATCAAATTCTTCTTTTTTAAAAGCAGGATTTAGATAGTGACTCATAATAATTTCTCTTTTATCTTCAAAACTATATGACAAGAAAATCGCCTCCATTTTTTAATACTTTTAAAAACTTATCTATGTCTTCTTTATTATTATAAACACCTAATGAAAGTCTCACATAAGAATTATGATCTTTAACTTTTTTAAGATAATGAGCACAAAATATTCCGGCTCTAACATATATATTATGTATGCCTAAATAATGAGCAACATCTTGAGCATTAACATTTTTTACATTAAATAAAATTATGTGATCGTCTCTTTTTGAATAAATTTCAATGTTAGATATTGTAATTAGTTGATCATAAAGATAATGACTTAATTCAAGTAATATTTGCTTGCTTTTGGTATAGCCAATATGTTTATGAAAAAAGTCAATTGCTTTATCAAACATATAAATAGCCGCAAGATTCGCTGTTCCTGGCTCGAATGCTTCAATACTTGTTTTTACTATGCACGAACCATCTTTCTCTATATCAGCAATGCTTCCTCCACCTAATGTAGGGGGATTGATTAAGTTTAATATATCTTTTTTAACTATCAAAGCACCAAAACCAGTTGGGCCGTAAAACTTATTAGCACTAAAAGCTATAATGTCACAATTTTTAAGGCTAACATTATCATAAACAATGGCTTGCGCAGCATCATTAATTAAAATAGCGCCTACTTCTTGTGTTTTTTTATAAACTTTCTCCATATCAATATCAATTTGATAATTGTTAGTAATTTGAGATAAGGCAACTATTTTTGTATTCTTATTGATAAAATTCAATATATCTTCATCAGTTACTATGTTAATTTTTAAACCTTTTTGCTGTGCTAGATTAATTCAGGGGGCAAAATTAGAAGAATGATTATAAGCGTGCAAAATAATCTCATCACTTTTTTTTAATATTTTAGATAGCATAATGGCACATTTATTTAGACTATCAGTAGTGCCAGATGTAAAAATAACTTCATCTTCATTAGCATCAGTTAAAAAAGCGATTTTACTACGCAAATTTTTCATAACTTGATTTGAATGAATCCCTAATGGTGAATCATTTGTTCTTGTACTGACTGAATAATTATTATAGAAATTACTGCATGCTTCAATTGCTTCATTTGGTTTTAAAGCTAATGCAGCATTATCTAAATAAACAATTTTATCCGCCATTGGAAAATATTTTCTTAAATCATTCTTCATAGTATTCCTTATTTTTTATCTAAAAGTTTTTGAGCAACTTTTTTAGTACATTCAATTAACTTTTTAAGAATGCTATCTTCCCATTGAGAGTGTCCAGCATCTTTTATGTAAAATAATTTTGAATCATTTAGTTGATTGTGAAGTACATAAGCACCATAAGGTCAACAAATTAAATCATGAGAACCATGAACTATATATGTCGAAATGTCTTGAATTTTAGAAATGTTATTCATAATATAGTTTTCTTCAAAGAAACAATTATTATAAAAATAATGGTTTTCAATTAGTGCAATTTCCCTAATAGCTTTTATGTCTTTTTCATCAAAAGTAGCATTTTTGATCTTAGAATTAATTGATTCTCATCTTGCTCATTCTATTAATGCTTGCTCTTTTAAAGCAGGATTATCTGAGTGCATAAGACTATGATAATAACTAATAACATCACTACGTTTGTCTTGTGGCACAAGGTTAATATATCTTTCAAAATCTATTGGATTAAAGTAATTAGTTCCTTCTTGATATAATCAAATTAAATCTTGTTTGGTTGCTAAAAACACACCACGTAAAATTAAATGTAAAACTTTATCAGGATGACTAATAGCATAACATAATGAAAGAGTTGAACCTCATGAGCCGCCAAGCAGAACTCATTTGCTCACATGACAATGCTTTCTTAACAATTCCATATCTTCTATCAAATGCCATGTTGTATTGTTTGCAAGTGATAAAGATGGCTTGCTTTCACCACAACCTCTTTGGTCAAATAAAATTATTTTATAGACTTTTGGGTCAAAAAGTCTTCTACTATCTCTGTTAGCGCCACCACCAGGTCCACCATGAACATAAAGAACAGGAATTCCTTCTGGATTACCAGAAACTTCATAGTAAATTTCATGCGGACCATCATTTGTTTTTAAAAAACCTTTTTCATAAGGTTCAAACTTAGGATATAAATATTTTTCAATTGTTTTCTTAGGCATTTTTACTTCCTTAATAATGTTTAACTATTGGGAAATCTTTAACTCATTTTTGGACGGTTTGCTTAATTTCTTTAATTCTTCTTTGTGTCTCTTTTGAAGAATTTTCAAATGCTTCATAATTTTTTAAAATCTCATCAATAAGCGATGCTAATTCAGACCATTTATTAAAATTACGTGAAGTCATGGCTGCAGTTCCTACTCTAATTCCTGATGTAACAGCAGGGCTTAATGGGTCAAAAGGCACTGTATTTTTATTAACGGTAATATCAAATTTGCCTAAAATTTGTTCGGCTTGCAATCCTGTAATTCCATAACTTTTTTGAACGTTAATTGTAAATAAATGATTGTCGGTACCATTAGAAACCACAGTAGCGCCTTTTTTAATAAACGCATTAGCAAATTCACTAGCATTAGATACCACGTTTTTAGCATATGTTTTAAATTCTGGTTTAAGTGCTTCATAAAAAGCAACAGCCTTGCCGGCTATTGTATGAAATAATGGACCACCTTGATAGCCTGGAAAAACACAACGATCAACTTTTTTAGCAATTTCAGGATCGTTCGTCATAATAATAGCCCCACGTGCGCCCCTGAGTGTTTTATGGGTAGTTGATGTAATAATGTCAGCATAGCCAACTGGTGAGGGATGAACACCCCCGATAATTAAACCTGCTATATGGGCAATATCAGCCATCAGTTTAGCTCCACATGCATCAGCAATTTCTTTGAATTTTTTAAAATCAACTATTCTTTGATAAGCAGAATAACCGCAGATAATAACTTGCGGTTTTTCTTCAATGGCTTGTTTTTTTATAGCCTCATAATCAAGGCAGCCATTTTCGTTTACTGAATATGTAATAGCATTATAAAAAATGCCGCTAAAACTAATCTTATATCCGTGAGACAAATGGCCGCCAGAAGATAAGGCTAGCCCCATAATTTTATCGCCTGGTTTAGCAATAGCAGCTAACGCTGCTGCATTAGCAACTGAACCTGAATAAGGCTGAACATTGGCATATTCAACATTAAACAATTTTTTTAATCGTTCAATTGCAAGGTTTTCTACTTGGTCTACATATTCACAACCGCCATAATACCTTTTATTTGGATAACCTTCGCCATATTTGTTAGTCAAAATACTGCCTGTTGCTTTTAAGACATCCTCACTAACATAATTTTCAGAGGCAATTAGCTCAATGTGCGATTGTTGTCTCTTGAGTTCATTGTTAATTGATTCTTGAATTTGTTTATCATTTAAAGTTATTTTTTTATACATATTGTTCTCCTTATTATTTATTGTAAAAATCATTAATTTTTGATATTTCTTCTTTTGTTCCAATAATTTTTAAAGTCACATTTCTGGTTTCACCAGTAGCAAAATCATCAATTTGTTGAATACTAAATGAAGGAGATATTTCGTTAATTTTAGCAACTTGATCACTAATATTGTCAAACTTATTTATTGTAAAAGTTAAGTCAATTGATTTAAGTGATTCATTATCAAAATCTTCAAATATAATAGGTTTTTGAATGTTAATATCATAAAATTCTGCAACTCAAACATTAAGCGAATTAAGAACAGGATGAACTTTTCCAATTCAGCCTATAAAATTGTCTTTATAGTAAATTTTTGCTGATACATTTGGATGTATATTTTCATTGTTTTTATAAGGTATAAATTGCAATTTATCAGTTTTTAAAAAGTTGCAAATATCTTGCTTCATTTCATCAAATGATTTTTCATTTGAAAGCAGTCCATATACAAATTTATTGTCGTTAATCATTCCATATTCAAAAAGCGACAAATTAACCATCTTCCTTTTAATATTATATTCAGCTACTTCCAGCAATGATGTAATAATTGAGTTTCTAATTTCTTCTCTTTCTTTAGAAACGAAAGTCATTAGTTTAACTGTTTTATTGAAATTAAAAGGATTTAACTTATTTTGTTCCGTTGATATCAGTGTAAAAGTTCTAACTTCATTATAGCCCATAGCTTGAATCATATTTTTAGAATCTACATTATGAGCAACTTTATAAGGATTAAGTTTTGGCGCAACAGGAGCAAATTTATCATAACCATAAAATCTAAAATACTCTTCAATAACATCTTCATAGCATTCAATATCACTTCTATATGTAGGACAAACAACTCTATTTTTATCCATAGAGAATCCGAGATTTTTTAGCACTTCTTCAGTTTCATCAAATATTTTTAAATCCTTAAAGTCGCAATTTGAATAAATTGCTAATTTTTTTCTGCTTTGAATAACAGATCTACCTTTTTTAATTTTTGGCAAATTAACAACTTGACTTACAATGTGTCCATCTTCAATAGATTTATATTTTAAAAAAGCAATCCCATTAAACGTAATTTGTGAATTTAACGCCTTTCCACCTTGAATTGACGACGCAGAATCGATTTTAATTTCCTTGGCACCATGACGAACTAATTGCGGATCAAATAAGCCCGCTTCATAAACCACTGTTTTGGTATTGGCATCCACAGCTGCACTTTCACAACCCATAACTGATGCTAATGAAATAACTTTTTTTGAATCTTTTATTACAAGAGTATCTTTGATATTAACTTTTTTGCCACCTAATATTTCGACTTCGCCTGAATATTTAACACACGATAAAGTCCCATTTAATTTATCTTTGTCATATACATGTGTAGGCGAACCAGTTATGAGTAGTGCAATATTTGTAAGGTCAATAGCATATAAACCTTTGGAACTTATATTATGTTTAGCTAAAAATAACACATCATGTAATGATGTAGTTTTATTTTTTAATTTGCACTCAACAAAACTCAATTCATATGCTTCTTTTTTCATCGCTTTTATCTTTGTTCTAAATTTATAACCATCTTTAGGCATAAGATTAGGTCATTTAAATTCTGTGCGATAATAAGCAGCTAATTCCATTACTAAAACATAATATGAATTTGATTCAGGTCTGTTAGCAGGTGTAGTAATATCAATAATATAATCATCAAGACCGAAATATTCAATAGGGTTTGTATCTACTGTAATTGCATCATCTTTAATTAAGATAATACCATCAGGATCATAAGGTAATAAATCCGGATTAAAACCTAATTCTATATACCCTGAAAGCATGCCATTAGAAACAACGCCAGCCATTTTTTTGGCATCAAAAACTATGTCACCTTTTTTAGCTCCCGGAACAAATGCTACTGTTCAATAGCCAATTTGGGCATTTTTTGAAGTTGTTTGTATAGTGAGTTTGCCTTGATTTGTAAGTAGCTCAACAATATTTAATCTGTCACTATTGCTATTTTTTTGAACATTAACAATTTTTCCAAATTTAATGCCTTCAACATCTGAAAACTTGCTAATGCTTTCTACTTCATAACCTAAATTATTTATGTCTTTTTCAACTGAAGCATCAAGCTGTTTTTTAGGTATAAATTTATTTAATTCTCTTAATGAAATTATCATGTTTATTCCTTTCTTAAATCAAAATTAATTTTTTCTTCTAATTTATTATTTACTTTAATAAAAAAATTTGAGTCTTTAAAGCTGTGGTTTGTTTTAGCATATGCTAATGGCGATGGGTGGGTAGTAAAAATTATTCTGTTATTATCTATTTTATTTTTAACCAATGCCAATGCATCGTTGCCCCAAATACCAAAAATCACTTTATTATTCAATTTGATTATGTAATCCAAAAGATTGCTAACAAAAATTTTTCATCCAAAATTGCTGTGGCTTTTAGGCATATTTTCATTTACAGTTAATGAACTATTAAGCAAAAGCACACCTTGTTTAGCCCATGATTTTAAACTATATGTTTCTATTATCGTGTTAGGATAATCTTTTTTGAGCTCTTTCAATATGTTCTGCAAACTTTTTGGACATTGTTTATTTTGAGTGCTAAATGCTAAACCATCTGCTTGATCTTTAAGATAATATGGATCTTGCCCAATAATAATCAATTTAAGATCTTCTGGCTCGCAATATTTTAAACACTCAAAGATATTTTTATCTTCCGGAAAAACATTATGCCTTTGTTTTTCTATTTCAATTTTTTTCATCAGGTTTTGAAAATATTCCTGATTTCTTTCATGCTCTATAAAATCTCAAAATTTATTTTTCATTATTAAATTGATAAAGAACTCTTAAATCATTCTTATATAAATGTCTAATATCTTTAATACCATATTTAATCATTGCTAAACGCTCGAGTCCAATTCCTGCTGCAAAACCATTATATTTTTTATCATCATAACCGGCTTTTTGCATTACATTAGGATGTAGCATTCCAGCACCTAATATTTCTATTCATTTACCTTTATATAAAATATCAACCTCAGCACTAGGCTCAGTAAATGGGAAATAACTAGGTCTTAACCGAACTTCTAACTCTTCTTCAAAGACATATGAAAGTAATGATTTAAGTGTTCAAATTAAATTTGGAAAACTAATTTTTTCACCAACACTTACAAAATCTAATTGTGTGAATTGATGAGAGTGAGTAGCATCATCTTCATCATTTCTATATACTTTTCCAATAGCAAAAATGTTTATTTCTTTGTTTTTATTTTGTTCAAGCTCATAAGCGGTTATACCAGTATTATGAGTTCTCAACAATATATTTGGTGTTATATATAGTGAATCGTGCATAGCTCTTGCTGGATGATTTTTAGGTATATTCAAGCGGTTGAAATTGTACTCATCGCTGACAATTTCACCACCTTTTGATTCAAAATAACCATTTTGGCTAAATCAATCTCTCAATCTTTGCTCTATAATTGAAATAGGATGAATTGAGCCAACTTTTTTAACAGGCTTAGAAACATCGATAAATTCATTTTCAATAATTTTATTAATTTTTTCTCTTTCTAACCTTGTTTCAACTTCTTGGAATTTAGCTTCATAAAAGTTTTTAATTTCGGTCATTTTTTGACCTATTAGCTTTTTCTCATCTGGTGATGCGGTTCTGATTTTTATCTTTAACTGTTCCATTTCGCTATCAGCTGAAAAAACTTTACTTTTTGCTAATTTGAATTCTTCAAATGTTTTAATTTTATCTCAGTCAATATTGTTATTCATTAGATTTATTTCCTTTCAAAAACTCAATAAATTTATAATATTCTCCAATTTTTTTTGAATCATTTTTATCAATTTCAAAAAACTTTTTGCCTATTGCTTGTTTTGGCAAATACTCTTGTTTTACTCAATGATTTGGAAAATCATGTGGATATTTATATCCTATGCCATCGCCTAATTTAGATGCTGGTGCATAATGACTATCTCGCAAAAATTTTGGCACTTCATAAATGTTCCCAGCATCAATATAAGATTCAACATTACTTATTGCTTTATAAATTGAATTGCTTTTAGGTGCCAAAGCAACAGAAGATATAGCATAATATAATGGTAATTTAGCTTCTGGAAAACCTAATATTTCAACTGCTTGTAAGGCATTTTGAACTCTTACAGCTAACATTGGATCAGCAAAGCCAACATCTTCATAAGAGCAAGCAATTAGTCTTCTAAACAAGCCTTGATAATCACCAGATTTAACAATAATAGAGCCATAATACAAAGCAGCATCAATATCGGAACCACGCAATGATTTATGGAATGCTGATAAATTATTATAATGAGCACTTGAATTCTCATCACTATAAAATGAAACATTAGGTACAACTTTTTTAATATCATCAACTGTTATTGTTTTATTCTTAGTCATAAGAACTAACATTTGTAAATTATTTAGACATACTCTATAATCACCATTAGATAATTTAACAAAAGTTTTTAGCACACTATCGCTCATGTTGTATTCTCGGAAATGTTTGTTTAAATTATATTTAATTCCATCATACATTTCTTGCTCACTTAACTTAGTAAATTGCAGTATTTGCATCCTACTTCTTAAAGCAGGGTTGACTCTGAAATAAGGATTTTCTGTAGTAGTGGCATAAACTATAATTTTGTTAAATTCCAGATAAGATAACAAAATATCTTGCTTATCTCTGTTTAACCTATGAATTTCATCAATTATTAATATTTCACTTTCGTCAAGTAATTTAACTAATTCAGCCTTGCTATTTATAGAAGCATTAAAATAACTATATTTTAAACCTATGTCATTAGCTAATGCTATTGACGCAGATGTTTTACCAGTACCCGATTCACCAAAAAAAATGAAACTAGTTTTTATCTTGCCACTAGCTACTTTTTTTAGTAAATCAACAACAGGTTTTTGACCTATAATGTCGCTTAATGTTTGCGGTCTTAATTCATTAGCTAAATTCTTCATATTGATATTAATTTTAACCATTTTTATTTAGGTTTTTAATAAATTTGAAAAATTCCTAAAAATTTTGATTTTTGCTGAAAATTAAATAAAAAAATGGCGTTCGCAACGGGAATCGAACCCACCACCCCAAGCTTAGGAGGCTTGTGCTCTACCTTATGAGCTATGCGAACATTGGTATATTTATTTTATAATAATTTATATTTTTTTAAAAAATTATGATGCTGGCGAAATTAAAAATAAAAAAATGGCGATCACGAGAGGATTCGAACCTCTGACAACAAGCTTAGAAGGCTTGTGCTCTATCCTGCTGAGCTACGCGACCACATTTGTAAAAATATTATAATACATTTTAAATTTTTAATAAAAGAATTGTAGCACACATACAAAATTTATTTACTAAACATTATTTCATATTTATTTCACATTTGTATATGTTTACTCATAAACATATCTTAAAAATTCATATTATTTGCTTCGTATATCTATATAGCGAGGCAATTATTTTATATAATTACTTCACTTACAGAATTCATAGTTAATATGTTATTAAATAATTGGAGACACACAAATGAAAAAAAGTAGAAAAGTTTTAACTTTTATATCATCTTCAGCAATTGTAGCACTGCCTTTTTCTTTTATTAGTGCTAGCTGTAATAGCAAATCTAAAATATTCGATAATTTTAAAATAGAAATGAAAAATCCACATTTGATAACTCAAACAGAAATTATTAAAGCAGGTATTGATAATTTTGTAAATTTCGTGGATACAAAATATAAAAACGGATACTCAGTTCAATTTTTAGATTTTGCCGATAATTCCAATAAAACAGCAAAAGAAAGAAAAACTATAAACGTAAAAATTAATATTCTCAAAGACGGAAAAGTTGTCTTAAAAAATGTAACTTGGTTTGAAAAGAATCTAAAAGATTACAAAGAAAACTGAAGTATTGATGAGCTAAAAGATCTCTATAACACTATAAAAAATCCAAGCGATTTAGTTTCCTTTAATAATAAAAAAATGGTAGCAACAGAAGCCGATCTTATTGTAAAGGATGCTTTTAGTAATAAAGATCCACATATACAAGTAAGTGCTGTTATTCAAGAAAGAAATGATTCCACTGGAAAAATCACCTATAAAATTGCACTGGCTAATAAAGAAAAACCAAAAACACCTAAGTTTACTTCCACTGAAATTTTTGAAATTAACAAGTTTTATTCAATAGAGGATGTTAAATCAAATATAAATACAGATAGCTTAATTCTAAATAACGCTAATATGTTTTTACCCTCAAAATATCAAGTCAAAATTAATCCCGATTCAAATATTGTTAAACAATATCCAAATCTTAAATTTGAAGTTGTGTCTTTAAATGATAACGATAGAAGCGGTAAGAAAAATATCGAGGTCAAAATAAAAAGTGCTGAAACAGATAAATTATTAGGTTCTAAATCTTTTGAATTAAAAAAATTTATGTCATTGAACCGCTTAGATTCATTAGTTGATAACATAACATTAGAAGATTTAAATATTACTTCAAATGATCAATTATTACCTTCAAGTTATAATGAGAAAATTGCTTTAAAAACTGAAAGCAATATACCTCAAGAAAATCCTAATGTTGAAGTTGTTGTTGATAATAGAACAAATAACGATAATGATGGCTCAATGGAATTAAAAATCAAACTAAGAGATGTAAAAAATGATGTCATAACCGATTCGTATTCATTATTAAGAATTGATGGCTTCTATACAAGAGTCAAATTAGAAAATCTCGTTAAGAAAATAACGTTGGATGATATTAATATTGCACCAAACAATCAAATATTTGCTTCTAACTATAATGAAAAAATTACACTAAAAACTGATAGCAAAATTTTACAAGAAAATCCAAATATTGAGCTTGTTGTAGATAACAGAGCTAATAACGATAATGACGGACTTTTAGAGTTAAAAATTAAGTTAAAAGACACTAAAAATGCTACTATAACTAACTCACATACATTATTAAATGTTAACGGTTTTTATCCAAAATCTCAATTTGAAAATCTGGCTAAAAAGATGACATTGGATGATTTAAATATTAGTGCTAATGATCAATTATTGCCATCCAACTATAACGAAAAAATAACATTAAAAACTGATAGTAAGATTCTTACCGAAAACTCTAATATTGAGGTTGTTGTTGAAAATAGAGTCAATGATGATAATAACGGATTAATGGATTTGAAGATCAGATTAAAAGATATTAAAAATGATGCAATTACTGAGACAGTCGCTTCATTAGTCTTTAATGATTTGTGAAGTATTAATAAATTTAATGAGTTAGTAAAAAACCTCAATCACGATAGTTTTGAATTAATAGGGTGAAAAAAATATGAAAAATACCCTGAAAATTATAAAAATGGCGATTTATTACTAAAAAACGAAATTAAAGAACAATATAAAATTAAAAACATTTTGTTGTCTTCAAACCTCGTTAAAAAAGATATAACTGAAAATAATTTATCAAAAATTGAATTTAAAATAAAGGATGCTATTAATAATTTAAAACACACTAAAATAGTTGATATTCCTTATTTCTTTTCAGAGGCTGAATTTAATTATTTAATTAAAAAAATAACAAAAAATAACCTTGAAGTTGAAAAAGATGTAAATAAATTATCAAAAGCATATGCCAACAAATCTTATACAGATTTTGTTAAATTGAAACATAATGATGCAGATCCATTTGCAAAGAAAAATATAATAAATACATACACTAATATATTATTAAAATCGTTAGTTGTAAATTTTCAGGGTGGTGCAATCCCTGGCGTTAATGGTTTTGCTTTTATAAGATGTGAATTGCATGTTAGCTTTTTATCAAATCCAACTAATTATCTTTCGCCAATAAATCTAATAGTTTCATATAACCTCAAACAAATCAATAAGTGATTTAACGCCTGGCGTTTGGATGAAGACAGCATAACCATATCCTTCGCATAAAACAAAAATCAAGCATAGGCTTGATTTTATTATTTTGCTGTTTTATAGGCGAATAATTAAAATAATTTAAATTGGTCTGTGTCGCTTAGGCTATCTAAAATACCCATCCTATTCATGTTATCAAATATTGTTTTAGACACACCAGTTCTTGCTTTAAAGTCTTCTTTTGATAAAAATGCTTTTTCTTTTCTAGCTACAACTATATCGTTAGCTTTAACTTCACCTAAACTTTCAATCGAGGCAAATGGTGGAATTAAACATTGTCTTTCTTTGTCTATAATTCACTTATCTGCTTGTGACCTATTAATATCTACGTTTGCTATATAAAAGCCCCTTGCATATAATTCTTCGGCTACTTCAAAAACACCAATTAAGTCATTTTCTTTATTTGTTCTTTCAGGCATTTTTTTAAGTTCAAAAAGTCTTTTTGATACTTTTATACCATTGCGTCTATCAATCATATTTTCAATATCATCAGCTTTTGAGTGAGCTGTAAAATAACTAGCATAAAATGCTAATGGTTCATAAAGTTTAAATCATGCTATCCAAAGTGCCATAGTTACATATGCAGTAGCGTGTGCCTTAGGAAAAAGATACTCAATTTTTTGCATGCTTTTAATTAATCATTTTGGTACTTTGTGTTCTTCAAGTAAAGCAACTTCATCATTTGTTAATCCTTTACCTTTACGAACTTTTTCCATTAACAAGAAAGATTTTAATGGCTCAACACCTTTTTTCATAAGCATAGGCATAATGTCGTCCCTACAACAAATAACTTCATTCAATGTATGACCTTTTTCAAGCACTAATTCATCCGCATTATTAATTCACACATTTGTTCCGTGACTCAAACCTGATATAGAAATTAAATTAGCTACTGATTTTGGTTTTATATCATTTAACATTTGTCTAACAAATGTTGTACCAAATTCAGGTAAGCCTAATGCTCCTGTTTTCTCATTAGAAATTTGTTCTGGCTTAATTTTCATTGGATCAACAGAACTAAATAACTTAATAACATTTTTATCATTTTTAGGTACATCTTGAATATTGATGCCTGTATATTCTTCAAGTAATTTTATAGATGTAGGGTTATCATGACCTAGAATATCAAATTTTAGTACATTATCATGAATAGCTTTGTAATCAAAGTGTGTTGTCAATCATGTTGAATTTTGATCATTCGCCGGAAAATTAACTGGCGTAAAATCAAATATGTCAAATTGTTTAGGAATAATAATAATTCCACCAGGGTGTTGACCCGTTGTTCTCTTAACATCTTTAATTCTGTTAGCTAAAAATTCTACAAAGATTTGAGGAATATTTTGACGTGTTTGATCAGCATATGATTTAACATAACCAAAGGCTGTTTTTTCAGCAACTTTTGATATAGTTCCCGCTCTGTATGTATGGCTAGCACCAAAAAGTCTTCTGATTTCTTCATGCACAACGCTTTGGAATTCACCAGTAAAGTTAAGGTCAATATCTGGTACTTTATCAGCGTTAAAACCTAAGAATGTTTCAAATGGTATAGATTGCCCATCACCTTTCATAAGAGTTCCACATTTAGGACAGGGCTTATCAGGTAAATCAAAACCACTGGTTATTCCTTCAACTTCAGCAAGCTCAAAATGTTTACAATTAGAACAATTATAATGCGGAACTAATGGATTAACTTCAGATATACCAATTAATGAAGCAACAAATGAAGAGCCAATCGAGCCACGACTTCCAACTATAAAACCTTGATCAAAAGACAACTTCACCAGCTTATAACTTATTCAATAAATGACGTCAAAACCATATTTAATAATAGGCTTCAATTCAGCATCAATTCTTTTTTGGATTATTTCAGGTAATTTTTCACCATATTTTTTATGAGCGTTTTCATAAACTAAATCATGAAGCTTTTGATTGGAATTATCAAAGTCTGGTGTATATAAATCTTTTTTAATAACTTCTAAATTTTGAGCCATATTTGCTATCAATTGGCTATTATCAATAACGACTTCATTAATTAGTTTTTGATCCTTTAAAAAGCTAAATTGTTCTATCATTTCATCTGTGGTTAAAAATCTTTGTGTTGGAATATGCAATTTTCCTTCTTCGGCTTTTTTATAGTCAAATAAATAGTGTCTGGCGTTCTTTATACCCTTAGCATAAACAAGTGATTCATAAATATATTTATCTCATGGATCAAGGTATTTTACGTCAGCTGTTGCCACACAAATTTTGCCCATTTTTTTGGCTTCTGTGATTATTTCAATTAATGCATTATAAAGTTCATCTTGACTAATAAAACCATCTGCAACTCAGTGTTCAAAACATTGAGGGGCTGGAATTTCAATAAAATCATAATAAGCTAATTCTTTAAGAAAATCTTCATGACAAGAATAAAAATATTTTTCGATTAATAAACTCTTAAGGGTTCCAGAACCAATAATAATATCTTTTTTATTATGTAATGCTAAATCTTCTTTATAAGTTATTGGACTATTTATAAAATTTTTAGTTAAGCAATCTGTAATTAAAGAAAATTGTTTTTTGAGACCTTCTTGTGTTAGAGCAATTGTTGAAACTTCATAACCAAACGATTTAGCATATAAATCCTTTGAAGTATATTCAGAAAGTTCTTTAAAAGTGAAAACTTCGCCTTTATTTAGCTGGGCAATTATATTAGTTCACACCTCAGCTAAAACCTTAGCATCATAATCACCACGGTGTGCTACATTAGGATCATATATAACACCTAGTCTGGAAGCAACATCTTCAAGTCTATGTCTTTTGTTGTTTGGAAAAGCAATTCTAGAAGCTATCAGTGTATCAATAACAGTCACCTTAGGAAAAGGCATATTATGAATTCTAAATTGTTCCTTTAAAAAGTTATAGTCAAATTTTGCATTGTGAGCTAATGCAATTTTATTATTTAAGCAGTCATAAATTTTTTGCAAAGCATTTTTAATTTCTAAGCCTTCTTTATTAAGCATATCATTAGTTATGCCTGTCAAGTCTGTTGTAAAATTGCCTATTGGTAATTTAGGTTTAATAAAAAATTGAACAACATTTCCTAGTTTTAATTCATTGTTAATTTCGACTGCACCAAATTCGATAATTTCATGAAATTTAGGGCTTAGCCCTGTGGTTTCAATATCAAAAGATACATATGAATAGTCTTTAAATGTTCCAGTTGGAATATCACCATAAATTGCTTTATTATGCTTACTTATAGTTGTAAAAGCTGTTCCATAAATGGCTTTTATACCAGCTTTTTTAGCTGAATTAAACAATTTAGGATATCCCTGGGCACCGTCAGTATCCATAATACCAACCGCCGACATTTTTCACTCTTTTGCTCTTGCTACAAAATCATCAGCATTAAAAAGACCGTCCATAGTATTCATTTTGGTCGATATATGAAATTCAACTCTTTTTTTATCAATATCAGCGTTATCTTTTGAAATTTTAAGTGGTGATTTTGTTATTTCAACAGAATCCACATAAACAAAAAAGTTATTATTTCTAATTCTTTCTGCCACTGGAATGCTTCCTCTAACTTTTACCCAATTTTGTTTATCGGGATCTATTAAATCTTTTTGTTCGTTAGTTAGTCAGTCCGTATCTAAAAACCACGAGCATGAAATTGCACTTTTAAAATCGCCAACCTTAAAATTAATCATCATCCTTTTATCTTTTAAAGAGTTTGTTTTAGATGAAAAAAGCAGTCCTAAAAATTCAATATTAGTTTTTTCAGGTAGATTAGCTATATCAGAAATAGAACAAGAAATATATGATTTATTTTCCGCTTTTCTTTTTCTCTTTATAAGCGGTTCATTATAATAAGATACCTCAGCAGTGGTTTTTTGGTTAATTTCAAGCATTTTTTTAGCTAATGAAACTTGTGCTTCACGTACTTCTTTTTTGCGTTCTTTATTAACTTCTTGTTCATTAACATCTATTTTTTTTCTATCAAAAACGAATTTGAAACCTACTAATCCATAATTATTAAGTCTTTTTTCTATTTCAGCAAATTTGTCGGCGTATTGATCTTCAAAACTTCTAGAAGATATTTTTAAAACAGCATTATGATTTTCATCAATATTTATTGTTTTATCTAAATTAACACTTTTAAGTGCCCCTAACCTTACACTTTTTTTACTAATAATTGTTTGAATAAAATCAATAAGCTCTTTTTTACTTAGTTGATCAATAGGCATACTGAAAGACACATTTCAATTTTGCGAGTTTTTTTTAAAAAACTTCTTTAAATTAGCAATAGTTTCATAGGAAACAATTTTAGGAAAAATGATTTGAAACTGAATTTTGTCATTAGAACCATCATCATATACATCATTTAATATATTTAATTCAGCATCCTTAATATCAGGTATTATTTCTAATTCTTGTGACTCACAAAATGCAATAAATCTCTTATTTCCCAAATTATTCATAATTTTAATTATAATGTTTAGAAAACAAATAATAATATAAATGATAAAAAATATACAGTTAATGATTTATTGTGGGGGATAGAATGAACAAAATAGATAGCAGAGAAAAAATTATTAAAATAATTGGCGAGGAATATTTAACATCGAATATTGAAAATGGTGAATTTTCATACAAAAAATTAAAAATAGATATTAATAATGTGGTTGAAAAAATTAAAGAAAAATTTGGAAAATACAACTCACATTGATTTGTTGATATAAGATTTGTCGATGAAAATAGTAACGTTACTGTTCTGTTTGAAACAAAGAAAAACCATTTAGGTATGACAAATGATGATGCTGAGCAAATATATAATTACTATTTGTTAGAAAAAGAATTCTCTGATAATGATGTAATAAGTATTTTTTATAATTTTAGAGACCAAACCATCAAAATATGAAAAAATGAAGAACTATTAGATAATGAAAAACAGCTAAATAATATGCAATATTACATAGATTTATTTAGAGAAAAAAGAAAAAATGATAAGAATAAAGTGTTGGACACTACTAATAAATTAAATGAAAAATTGCATAAAAATAATATCGATGAAAATCAACGATCTCAATTTGTTGGTTGTTTGTTAGTGGCGCTAAATAATGGTTTAAATATTAATAATGACTGAACATCAACCGCTGAAATTCTAGATAAAATAAAATTTATACTAAAGGATAAAATCAACAAAAATTCTGATGACCTTCAACAAGAAACAAAAATAAATCTATTAATTAATATATTAGAAAATCAAAATATAAGAGATCTACATTTAGGCGAATTTAAACAATTACTGCTTACTATTTATAAAGATTTAATCCCTTATATTAATGACAAAACAGCACAAGGTGAAGATTTATTAAATTTGTTTTTTACTACATTCAATAAATACGTTGGAAAAAAAGATAAAAATCAAGCATTTACCCCAACACATATAACTGACTTCATGTGTTCAATTGTTGGATTAAATACTAACTCAAAAGTTTTAGACCCAACATGTGGATCAGGTTCTTTTTTGGTTCAAGCAATGTCAAAAATGATTAAAAATGCTGAAAATAATATGCAAAAAATTAATGATATAAAGCAAAAACAATTGTTTGGGATTGAAAAAGAAGAATTAGCTTTCGGATTAGCAACTACCAATATGCTAATACATAAAGATGGTAGATCTAATATAATTCTTGGCGATTGTTTTGAATTATCTGATTGAATTAAGAAACAAAATATAAATGTTGTGTTAATGAACCCACCATTCAATGCTAAGAAAATGCCAAAGAAATGCCCTCAAAAACAAAAAAGTGGAATGGATGCTACAAAAGGTTTTTATTTTGTTAAACATATCGCAGATACTGTAAATAATGGACTTTTAGCAACTATCCTTCCGTTATCATGCGCTATTGGAAATGATTCTGTAATTAAAAATATTAAAAGTGATATTTTAAAAAATCATCACTTAAAAGCTGTTTTTTCTTTGCCTAATGATGTCTTTCATCCTGGCGCTGCTGTTAGTACTTGCATAATGTTGTTTCAACTAAACACACCACATATGGAAGCTGATGAAGGAACATTCTTTGGTTATTATAAAAACGATGGTTTTATTAAGAAAAAAAATATGGGTCGTGTTGAAAAAGTTGATTGACAAAAAACTAGAGCTCAATGAATTAATACATTTAGAAATAGAGAACAAATTCCGGGTTTTTCTATAATTAAAAGAGTTGACGAAAATGATGAGTGATTACCAGAAGCGTATATGGAAACAGATTATTCACAAATAAGTGAAGAAAATTTTGTAAAAACAATTAGAGAATTCTTATCTTATAAGGTAAAAAAGCCAATATCAATTAAAAATTAAGCGAGGGAAAATGAGTAATTATATTGATACTTCAAAATGAACTTACTTCAAATTAAGCGATATATTTATATTTGAAAAAGGTAAGTGCAGTAATTCAACAGAGCTAAATGATGAAATTCAAGAAGTTCCATACGTTGGAGCTAAAAAAACAAGCAACGGAGTTATGAAGTGAGTTGAAAGAGACGATGCATTGATTTCAAAAGGCAATTGCGTTATTTTCATATGCCAAGGTGAAGGTAGTAACGGTTATAACTTATATTTTGATATTGATTCTATACAAACCACATCTAATATGATAGGTTATAATGAACATTTAAATGAATTTAATGCTTTATTTTTAATTACTATTTTAGATTTAGAACGACCAAAATGATATTTTGGTAGAGGAAGAGCACCAAAATTAAAAGATACTGTAATTAAATTGCCTTCTAAAAATAATGAACCTGATTGAAAATATATGGAAGAATATATTAAATGTCTTAAAACGAAAGAAAAAGAAAGAATTCTAAGCTTTCTAAATTATTAAATGGTAAAAAGATATTCTAAACACATAAAATAATTAGTATTTTAAAAAAAGAAAAATTCAAAAATTTTCAAAGAAACCTTAATCTCCTAAGTTTCCATGTTACAAATAACAAAAAAACGAATAAGCCTATAAAAAAGGTATATTCGTTTTTTAATATGATTAATTTACTATCCTAAATAATTTTAATAAATTATTACTTATTCTTTAATTTCTC
>NZ_JNJV01000004.1 GCF_000702785.1 Mycoplasmopsis primatum ATCC 25948
TCATATATTTCTCCAATTTTTCTTATATCTTCATCACTATATTTTTTGGCATTTTGATTATTTGTATTATTATGACTTACAACAACTTTGCCATTTGCTTTTTTGATTTTTAATTTTCATCTTTTTATTGTTGAAATGCTAACGTCGCACATGCGCGCCAACCTTTCGTTAGTAAAATTTAAATTGTGTATTATTGCGCTAACTATTCTTTCACTTCTTGAAATTCAGTTTTCTCTATCACCTGTTTTATTCATACCAATAATTATCCCCTATTTTTTTAGAAAAACAGGTGGCTCAATTTGTTTGATAATGGAAGTAAATGAAATTTTTTCAACAAAATATGTAATTTTTGCTTTCGATATATATATATATATATAATTTGGTTTGAAATATATCTATCTTAATTAATGAAAGGAAAATATGGAAGATAATATTTTAAAAGAACAAACTAAAAAAAGTGCTAAATTAGCATTCGTATTTACATTAATAATGTTATTATGAGCAATATTTGGCATATTGGGCTCAATTCCTGTTATTGGCCTAGCTATTAAATTAGTTAGAATAATTTTTGGTGTTTTATTTTTCATTTTTTGAATAGTAGCACTTGTGTTTAACTTTAAAACATCATTAAATGCTAGAAAGGTAAAACCTGCTATTGAAGGAAACTGCAAAGTTGTGTTTGCTATGACACTTATATGAACACTACTATGATTAGTTCAATTCATTTTAGGATTTGTTATCGTGGGAATGCTTTTAGTAAATCCAGCTTTAGCAATTGCATTAGGTGTAATTAGTTCTTTACTACCATTTATAATACAAATTGTTCTTCTTGTTTTCATATCGAAAATTAGAAAAAATTTGGAATTCTAAAACAAGTTTTAAGATAAATATCAAGGCATTAACCTTGATATTTTTTTTATTGTGCTTTAGTAAATGAAATCGCAACAATAGTATTTATATAAACGAATTTTTTCATAATATATAATTAAAGTACTATGAAACAAAGACCAGATATTATTTTTATTGACTTAGATGGAACAACACTTGATACAAGAAAGAATTCTAAAAGAACAGTTAGTGATAAAAATTTAGAATACATTAAAAAAGCAAGAGAATTAGGCATTCGTGTGGTTGTTTCAACAGGCAGAAAAGTACCTGAAGAAAATAACGAAATTTTTAATTCCTTAAATTCTATGAATGATTTTATTGCTTGAAATGGTTCAGTAGTAAAACAAAATAGTAAAATAATTTTTGAAAAATGATTTGATGATCATAATGTTTCTAAAATGATTCAATATGCTGATAAAAATAATATAGTAACCATCGTTAATTCCAACAGAAATAAAATATTTTCAAATAATTGATTTATAAAATTTTTATTTAAATTAGGAAAAGCTAACGTACAAAAATACACTAAATTTAATTATAATGAAAAAGTTTATAAACTTATTTTTTGGTGTTTAAGTAAAAAGAAATTATTAAATATTTATAATCATTTAATTAAGGAATTTAATTTAGAATTTGAGATTGCTCTCACTGGAAAGAATAATAACATTATTGAAATAACTCCTAAAGGTTGTACAAAAGGGCTGGCTCAACAATTATATGCTCATAATTTAGGCATTGATAAGACGAATTGTATTCACATAGGAGATACTCTAAATGACGCATCAACTGTTGGAATAATGGGAAAAGTTGTTGCTATGAAGAATGCCAGTGAAGAATTTAAAAAAGTTGCTGATATAATTTCCCCATTTTCCTATAAAACAGCAGGTTTAGGAAAAACACTGGCGTGACTTTTAGATATAAAGTAACACAATTTTGCACAAAATTCTAATATTTATTTTTTATATATAATATAGTCTATGCAAAAATTCAAAAAACCAAAAATAATTTTTGTTGACCTTGACGGCACAACTATTGATTTAAAAGTAGATGGTCACAAAAGAATTAGCGAAGAAAATTTAACCTTAATTAAAAAAGCAAGAGAACAAGATATTGAAGTTGTTGTTTCTACTGGAAGACCGCCAACATCTGAATCTAATGTGTTTCTTGAACCAATGGGATGTTTAGACAATTTTATTGCCTGAAACGGAACCTATGCTAAACAAGATGGAGAAGTTATCTTTTTTGAAAAATTTGAAAAAGAAGTTGTTGATAAAATTTTTCAAGATATTGTCAAAAGTAAAGTTAGCGTAATTTTTAATTCTAATACAAAAGACTTAGCATTCACTAGCAACTGGTGAATCTCTTTAAAACACCGCTGAACTAGAGGAAAGGCTAAAAGATATTTTGAATTTAAAAATGACATCGAAATTAATAAAATTGTTCTTTGGCATCCAAAAAAGGACAAAATTTATAGTTTTGGTAATTTAATCAAAGAAAAATATAAAAATATTTGTGAAATAGCTTTTACCGGTGATAATGATGAAGTCCTTGAAATAACTCCAATAGGCTGCTCAAAAGGTCTTACAGAAGTCAGATATGCACTAGCTCGTGGTGTTGATCCACAAGATTGTGTTCACATTGGTGATACACTTAATGACGCTACATGCATTAACAATGTTGGCAGGTTAATAGCAATGAAAAATTCATGCAAGACCTTAAAAATGATCGCCGATACTATTTCACCATACACTAATTTGAATGCTGGTTTAGGCAAAACTATTCATCATTTCTTTTTGCCAGAAGAAAAGAATGATTAATCTTACATATATAGATGTTATATATGTAAATTAAGGAGAATCTATGTATGCGTTTTTTAAAATGCAGCTAAAAATATATTTTAGATTAATTAGTTCATATATAACACCTATTATTATCGGAGCTATTTATGTATTTTCAGTAATTTGTATGAAAATAGCTCTTAATTTTGCTGGTATAAGCAAATTGCTTAATAGCAATCAATATATTGAATTATCTGCTAATTTTTGTTTGATTGCTTCATTTATGATATGTTCGTTTGTTACACAAACGTTTTTTTACCGTTACAAACAAGAAGGCATAGAATATATCTTGTATTCTAAACCTATTAAAAGAGCACAAGTGTTTTTTACAAATGTTCTCGCTAGTTTAATCGGCTCAGTTGTCTCGATATTGTTGCTTAGTATAATGTTCTTTTTTAGTCAGCTAATAATTCCAATTAAATTCACAAGAGCAATATTATCTACCTTAACATTTTTTGCAGCCGGAATGCTTTGTTCTATCTTTTGCCTTGGTCTAGGCGCTCTTTTTCATAATTTTGTTGATGCCAAAGTTTTTCAAATTATTGTTTCAGTGATACCTATTTTATCTATTATGTCATTAGGTTTTGTAAACATTTCACAAAAAACTGACGTTATTCAATCTACATTTGAGGTAGCAAATAATTCTATCGCACTAGTGCCTAAAAACCAAGAGTCAGTAAAAGGAGCTAATAAAGCAATTGATAATTTAAATAAACGAATCACTACACAGGATGATTGATTAACTGTTGATCAATCATTAACAAAATGAGTTGAAAATAAATATCATTTGTCATTTAATCCACTAGCCAGCAAATATAAATTTCAACCTAAAAAAACATTAATTCAAAAAGTTGAATCTATTAATAACTCGTTTTATTCAAAAATTTATTGGTCTAATTTTAAAGAATATTTCTTTCCGCTTTTCGCTGCTTATGATAAAAGCTTACAAAATTTAAGTATCACAGCTGGATATAAAGATATTGTTCATACAAATTTATTTGATGAATCAAATACTAAATTCAATAAACAAGTAGTTGATTATATAAAAAATAAATATGATATTAATCTTGATGATTATGTTTTAGCAAAAACAACTAATAATGATTTATTGGCGCTTGGTTATAACATAAGAAGCTTCCGTAAAATTTTCGACTGAAGCATTTATGAAGAAGCCAACCAAGATTCTTATTTTAACTTAGGCTTTGCTGATGTTCAAGATGAAAACTTTTCACCAGTTAAAGAATTCAACGAAAAAGTTATAAAAATGCTCGTAGATAAAAACCTAATTGAAAAACTTAAACAAATACTTTTAAAACCAATGAATCTTTTAAATCCTGAAAATAGTGGCTTTTTCAACCTTGAAGAATTTTTAAATCCTAAAAATAAGGTTGTTAGGGCTACTGATATATATGAAATAATTTATACCATTACAAAAATTATTGATTATGCGCACAATAATGACTTGCCTGGGATAGAAAGTTTTCATAATGATATAGAAGCAAAAATCAAAAAAAATAAAGAATCAGGCCACATTAACGACAACAAAATTTTAGAACACTTAAAAACCAAGGTTAAAACAGCTATTAAGTGATGAAAACCATTTATTAAACGTATAGAAAAAAACTTCAATAATAATGAAGCTATAGATAATTTTATTAAAGCAAAGTTTGATACTACTCACCTAAGTGATATTCAAAAAGCAAGACTTGAATCTACGCTAAGCATAATTAAAAAACAAGCATTAAATGCATTAAATAACAGCCTATGAACTATTGCTGTTTTCAAAACTATAGGAAGACAAGATGATGGTACCTTTGCTAGCACTATTGATACATCAAATATAATTCCTTATTTATCAAAAAATGGAGATAGTTATAAAGCTTTTAGTCAATACTACAAATCAAATATTTTTCAAATTATGAAATTAAATAACAATCTAATTGAATTTGAAAGAAAAAGTTTTATTGAACCGCTTACAAGCGTTGGAATAATTTTACTATTTTCAGCAACCTTAATTGCTATTGGTTATTTAGTATTTGAAAGAAAGAACTTTAAATAATGAAAACAAATAATAAAAAAAATATTTTAGAAAAATGGAAATCGAATCAACAAATGTTTATTAATGCTAAAAATAAAAATTATTGCAAACCAAGTGACGATATTGCTATTTCAATACAACATTTAACTATGATTTTTAAAACAGGTTTTCAAAAATATAAAAA
The DNA here is from genome assembly GCF_000702785.1 of Mycoplasmopsis primatum ATCC 25948. Taxonomy (GTDB): domain Bacteria; phylum Bacillota_I; class Bacilli_A; order Mycoplasmatales; family Metamycoplasmataceae; genus Mycoplasmopsis; species Mycoplasmopsis primatum. The sequence goes on from NZ_JNJV01000004.1 coordinate 4,949, forward strand.
AGCAGTTGATGATTTAAGTTTTAATGTCAAAAAAGGCCAATTCCACGGTTTTATAGGCAATAACGGCTCAGGTAAAACTACAACAATTCGTTCAATTTTAGGTTTTTATCCAAGTTATATTGGCAAGATTTATATCGATGGAATTGAATCAAGAGATCATAAATGTAAAAACAAAATTGGCTATATACCAGAAGTCGCAATTTTTCCGAAAAACCTAAGCGTTAAGGAATATTTATATTGCTTTGGTGAAATGTCTAATATTGCTAAACAAGAAATTAAACCGCGAATTGATGCTTTAATTGATAAATACGGCTTTAACATTCCTGATATAAATAAAAGTCCAGCATTTATGTCTTCGGGTCAAAAGAAATCCGTTTTGTTAATACAAGCTCTACTTAATGATCCTGATATTTTAATTATGGATGAACCCGCAGCAAATTTAGATCCCACTGCGCGTATAATATTTTTTGATAACATTAAAAAATTACAAAAAGAAGGAAAAACTATATTGATATCAAGCCATATTTTAGATGAACTTGAAAAATATATAGATAGCTTTACTGTATTGCAAGACGGTAAATTACTAGATTCAGGTATGATCAAAGATAAAGTTGTAAATTATGAAATGAATACTAAATTAATTATTAATAATTCTGTTTTAATTGAACCATATATGAAATCTAATAATATTAAATATAAATTAACCCCAGAAGCAATATATTGCAATCTTGAAAACAATGAAATAAAAATTAAGTTAATTGAAGAAATTTCTAATTTAAATCTTGAAATTATTTCACTTCAACCTAATGTCTATTCACTAAGTAAAATATATTTTGATAAATCTTAATGAGCTAAGAAAAAGAACAAAAATAGGAATAATTAACAAAAATTCCTATTTTTTTACTTATTTTGAGTATTTCAACCACAATGCTATTTTTTTATTTCGAAAGGAGAAATATGAATATAAATTATGCAGAGCAATTAAAATCAATTGTTTCAGCAAAAGATAAAATGAATATTATTAGAACAATTTGCTTAATTGAAAAAGCAAAAAATAAGCTATATGAACAACAAGAAAAATCAAATAGCCTGCTTAATAAAATAGCAAATAAAAACCAGAGTAAAGAATTATCAAAACTTCAAAAAACATTTGAATTTATGGAAAAACAAAACGCAAACATGATTAAAGATTATTTCTTTAATAATAGAATAGAAGCGACAAAGGAAAATATGTCCTCATCCACTTTCTATAGATTAAGAAAAAATGCAATAGAGGAGTTTATTTATCATTATCTTACCAAATAATGTTATTAATAACATAAATCAAATACCAGAAGTTAAAAATGAAATAATTATTGATAAAAAACACTTTATAACAAAAGGTTCTGGAATTAATCCAGACGATGCTAGATATTATTCAAGTTTATCAGATTATTACACCAGTAATATTAATAACCATATGAATAATCTAAAACGTGGTGTAATTGAAATAAGAAGATTTTTTAATAGTAATAAGTTTATTTTAAGATTCTGACGGGCTAGTCTAACGTTAAGAAAACCATATAAAGATGAGTATTGTAGATTTGTATTAACAGTGAATAATAAAGTTGTAGAACAAAATGAGCATAACAGACAACAAGTTACAACTACAACCTCACGAATAGAGAAATATATCAATAACTATTACACATTTGATGGCATTCCAAGAACATCATATAATTACCAAGGTCTTGTACTTTTACAATCTATGGTTGTATCATCAGAGACATTAGGAATAACTTTCGATGAATTAAAAAGTATAACAGTGACATTTGAAAGCGAACATTATCCTAACCCACCAAAATTTGATTTCTGAGAGGTGAAAAAAGAGAATCAAGACAATAAAAATCAAACTCTTAATATTAATGATGATTATGCTAACATAAAAATACCTGAATATTATAAATTCTCATTTGACGAACAAGGAAATTCAAAAACTAAAATCGGCTACTTTAATACAAAAATTAAAATTAATCCATTAAAACAAGATAAAAGAATTCACAGCATTGGAACAATTCATTCAGAAAGCCATAGTATAAATAATGAAGAGTTATATACCAATAATGAATTACCAGAAACTTATCATGATGCTCGTTTAGGACCAGAATTGTTTAACAAAGAGGCTTTTTATGAACATATGCGGAATGCTAAAGCCATCTTTACAAGAAACCAATCTCTTGGCGAAATTAAAATTCAATCAATACATAGTGATGCATTCAAAAATATATCAAGTGATTTAACCACAGAAACTCAAAAATCTATTTATGTGGATGGTAAAGATATAAAAGAGGTCAAATATAACAACTATGTAGAATTTGACTATAAAAAAGGGGAATTAGTCCAATCACTCTCAGGTTCAGAAAGGGGTCTAATAGTTCCTTACAACTTTCATGGTGATTTAAGAACCACTTATGAATTTAATTTTAGTTTTGGACAAGGAACAAGCGGTAGAGATAATAAAACGATTAAAGTGTTTATCAACAAAAATCAACATATTAAAAAACCATTAATTGATGTTTATTCAGGCTTATTAAAATTGAAGGTTAAGACACTACTACCTGATAGCGACACTAAATTTAGATATTTATTTACGCCAAAACAAATAAAAGAAATTATTCAGACTAACAAAACACCTGGCATCGAAATATTTGAAAGGTATATAAATGAATAGTAAATCTAAAAAGATAATGTATCCCTTGTTAGGCACCCTTTTAATTGCCGCTGTAGCTACACCAGTTATAGTGATTTCAATGAAAAAATCTAATTCTAAAACAATCAACAATGTTGACTGAGAAAAAGACAAAAAACAATTAGGATCAGAAATTTTTCCAGATATTTCAGCAAATGATTATTACCAATATATAAAAATTGATAATGATAATTTGCCTTATTTTGAAAAAGATATTGTACCGGCGGTGGTTAAAGATGTGCTTAAAAATTTAGCTGAATATGATAAGAATGTGAATTTTAATTATAAGTTTATTTCAGTTCGAGATTTAATACTCGATTTTGAAATTAAATTCGGAAGCAAAATTTCGCAAAAACGATATCAACTCAACATCGTCAAGGATAACGACTACCACAAATTAATAGTATCTTAAAAAAATCAACACAGTTATTTGTGTTGATTTTAAAATCTAATTGTTAGTATTTTTCTTATTTATTGAATATAAATTTATTTCATCATCAGTAGCTAAAACAAAATGCTTATTACCGACATTATGCCAATAAGGCGCATTTTCTAAATCATATTTATGAATAGATGGATCATAAACTTGGCCTAATAAAGAACCTTTTTTATTTTCAATAGAAGGCACAGCATCTAGCAAACTCTTTGTATATGGATGATAAGCATTATTAATAATTTCATCAGCTGGCCCGATTTCTAAAAGCACACCTTTATTAATAACAGCAATTCTATCAGAAATATATTCAACCATTCTTAAGTCATGTGCTATGAACAAAATTGTTAAGTGATATTTTTTCTTTAGTTCATTAAAAATATTGATTACCTGTGCCTGTATAGAAACGTCCAATGCTGAAATTGGTTCGTCAGCTATTAACAATTTAGGGCGTAAAACAACAGCACGACAGATACCTAAACGTTGTTGTTGACCACCAGAAAATTCTAATGGGAAACGTCCAAGCACAGATTCATCAAGTCCAACTTGTTTTAAAATATCCACAACAAGAGCTTCTCTACATTCTTTTTCACTTAAATTATTTAATTTATCTCTTTCATTTTTTTCATTTTCAAATTTTTTGAAAATTAAATCATAAATATCTGGACTATTTAGGCTTCTATCTTTAATTACTTCATAAAACTTATTAAAAACGAAATCATACGATGATTCAGTTGTGAAACCATTAGCCTGATAAGTTTTCAAAGGCTCAGTATATATAATATTTTCTGGATCCTTCAATTTAATATCTTCATTAATAGCAAGAAATGTGGTTTCATCAAAAGCAGTTAAGTATATAAATTTAGAATTTTTGGTATTGCTTAAACCTTCCCCAACAGCATATTGAACATTCTTAAATGGATTCAAAGAGTTAGTAGGGTCTTGAAAAATCATTTGGACTTTGTTAACCATAAAGTCGATTAAGCTTTTATATTTTTTACTTCATTTAAAACCCTTATCTAAATTTTTAGGGATAATTCTATCTAAAATTTTAATATAACCAAAACTATGTGGGGTCAAACCAATAATAGCTCTACCAGTAGTTGACTTACCAGAACCTGATTCACCTACTAGCCCTAAAACTTCACCGTCATAAATATTTAGATTTAAATCCTTAATAGCAGAAAAAGATTTGATTCCAGTTCCATAATTAATATCTAAATGTCTTAATTCTACTAATGTATTTTTTTCAGGATATGCATTGAGCATCTCATCAGTGCCTTGAACAATTTCTCTATAAAGTTTTTTATTAAAAGGACGATTTTCAACGTAGTATTTTTTACTCATTATTCGCTCCTTCATTATCTTTATAGAACTTTTCAAATATTCAATTGATTTTTTCTTTTGTTTCTTCTAATTTTTTATTTTTAATTTTGGCGTTCTCGTCCCTTTGAGCAAGAATTTGATTTCTCTCCACAACTAATTTATCTGCTATTTCATTGTGTTTGATAGCTAATTCATTATATTTTTCAAATGTTTCATCATCAATAATTAAATTATTGTGTCCATAAATTTGATTAAGATTATCATTGTATTTTTGTCATAGATTTTTAATAATTTTCGGAGGTTCATATTTAGGTGCTTTTTCGTTTAATAAATTACTTTTAACATAATGATATGGAGAAATTTGATAAACAGGTGGTTCTTGAATAAAATCAACATTTAATGAATAATCATTACGCACAGCAAAGGCATCACCTTCAATACCATTTAAATTTGAAGGAATAGAACCACGGATAACATGCAGTTTTTCACCTTTATTATAATCAGGCATTGATGTAATTAAACCCCATGTATATGGATGCTGTGGATTATAAAGAATTTCTTCTTTTGTACCAGATTCAACAATTTGGCCTGCATACATAATATTAATAAAATCTGCAATAGAAGCTACAACACCTAAATCATGTGTAATAAAAGCAATCGCAATCTTAAATGATTCTTGCAATTCTCGAATAATATCAAGAACTAAGGCTTGCACTGTTGGGTCAAGCGCGGTTGTTGGCTCATCCATAACCAATATCTTAGGTTTAAGAGAAATAATAGAAGCTATTGCGACACGCTGAATCATACCACCAGATAGTTCATGTGGATATGCCTTCATAATTGCTTCCGGGTTATTAATTTTAGTTAGTTTTAAGTATTTCAATGCTTCTTGATAAGCCTCTTTTTTATTTTTAACAAGCTTATTAACTAGCATCCCTTCCATAATTTGATTTCCAACTTTCATGGTTGGATCTAATATAGACATAGGATTTTGAAACACAGCAGAAATTATTCTTCCGCGCAATTTGGACTTTTCTCAATTGTATGCTGTAAAGTTATGAACTTCTAAACCATAAAGTCGAATTTTCCCGCCTTCAATAATTGAATTAGCGCCCGTTAGCCCGTACAATAATGAGGTAATAACTGATTTACCTGAACCAGATTCACCAATTAATGCATGAACTTTTCCTTCATATATTTTTAAACTAGGACCTCTTAAAACTAAGTTCTTCTCCTTAGGATTAGCTGGGTTTTTAAACGTTAAATAAATATTTTCGATTTCGGCTGCTATATTGGTGTTTTCGCCAAAAACGATTTCAGATTTAGTACCTTGAAAAACATCAATTTCTTGTTTGTTTTTACCAAATAAACTATGAATTTTTTTGCCAAATTGAACTCAATAATCTTTAAAATTTCTTCAAAAGCCTTTGCCCTTTTCGTTTTTTATTTCCATCATATCTAATGGCTCAGGAATATTATTATAAACAATAGGTCTAGGAAATTGTTTTACATAACCTTGTAAGTTTTTTATATCATCATTGTTTGTTTTTTGCATAATATTCCTATCTTTGTCTTAATAAACTGTCTTGGACAGCACCAGACATTAATTGAATTGAAGAGGTTACAAGGATTAACATAAACGAAGGTATCAAAACATAACGTGGGAAAACTGTAAAGTTTTTTGAGCCTTCACTAATAAGGTTTCCTAATGTTGCAACGTTTGGTATTGATAGGCCAATAAAAGCTAGCGATGTTTCTGAAAGAATAATACCAGGTATATGAAAAACTATTTCAGTTATAAGCAATGGAATTAAAATTGGCAGATAGTTAGCTAAGATTTTATATGTAGGTGTTCCTAAAATTTTTGAAGCGCTAACTCATTCAAATGACTTAGCACGTAAAACTTGAGAACGCATTTGATTTGCTATGCCAGCTCATGAAGTAAATGAGAGAGCAAAAACCATAACTCAGAATGTTGGCTTTAAAATAATCGTAATAGTTATTAAAATAATAATTGAAGGAACATTAGAAATAATTTTAATAATAAAAGTCATTACTTTGTCAAAGAATCTAAAGTGCCCCATCATAATACCAATCACTAAACCAACAAATACCTGTATAAATGTAGCAATAAATGATAAAGCTAATGAATATCTTAAGCCATATCATAATCTAGCTCATAAATCTCTACCAAAAGCGTCAGTTCCTAAAATATGTCCATTAGTAAAAAATGTGTCGTATCTATTTTCAACATTAATAGTCAATGGGTCATGGCTAGTTATAAGAGGGATGAACAAAGATAAAAGAATTAAAGCAACAAGAGTTACAAAACCAAAAACTCCAGCAAATGATCTACTAAAACGATAGAAAAATTCTACAAAAGCATTTTGTTGTTTATGCATTCTACTGGTTTCATTATATTCAAATAAATTACCAATAATTTGTCACTCTTTATAAGCAAGCGGTCTTAAAAATTTATTAGGAGCTAAATCTTTGCCTAATTCGTTTGTAGGACTCTCATTTCTTCTTTTAAGTTTTTTAGTTAGATTTTTAAATCATTCAATCACTTTTTTCATATTAACCTCTTTTCCTTACACGAGGGTCAACAATTTGATATAACGCATCACGACATGTATATGAAAGAATTGTTAATAATGAGAATAGTGTAACCATAAATAAAATAATATTGTAATCTTTTGAAGTAATTGCATTAAGCAATAATCCACCTGAACCAGTGATAAAGAATATTTGTTCAATAAACATTGAACCAATAAAACTACCAAAAATAACAACTGGGAAGAATGTAGCAATAGGGAAAAGTGCAGGTTTAAGAGCATGAGTTCAAACAAAACGACGTTTTGTGATACCTTTTAAATAACAAAACTTGCAATGTTGTGAATTAAGTTCACGATTAAGTTCAGTTCTAATATATTTAATATATACAATAATAGAACCAAGCGATAGAGCTAAACCAGGTAGGACATATGTAGATATATCTTTTTCATTAAAAATATATGGCATATTTAACTTTCTTCCTATTAATAAGAGCCATAAAGCAAAAACCAATGAAGGAATAGATGAAAAAATCGAAACAATAAGTGTAGCAATATGATCTGGTAGCTTGTCAGGATTCATTCCAACATAAACACCTAATGGAATTCCTATTAATAAAGTAAGCATTACTGAAAATATTCCAATTAAAAAACTTTTATAAAAACGAATTCAAACAAAGTCATTAATTTTTTCACCTGGAAAAACAGAAAGCGAAATTCCAAAATCTAATCTAACTATATTTTTCAAATATATGCCATACCGCACAATTAATGGTTCATTTAGTCCATATTTTTCCTCAACAGCCTTTTTAGCTGCTTCATCCAAACCAGCAGTTAAACCTGTACCACCTGGAACAGAATTAATAAGGAAAAATGTTATAGTGATGACTATAAAAGCAACAACAATAAATTCAAATAAAATAGTAAAAGCCTTTAGCATACTTTTCACTCATGGTGAGCGTATGTTAAAAACTTGCTGATATCATTTATATTTTATTTTGTTTTTACCAGTAAAGTCGACTGGTCGGCTGACATCAACTATTTTTTGACTATTAAGTGATGATAAATCATCAACATATTCAAAATTAGCTTTTCTGTGGTATGTGTCTTCCATATTAATCTCCTATTCTTCTTTAATATCTGTTGGTAGGTATGGTTTTGGTGGATAAGCTGTATCGTAAGCAAATTGCAGTGAATATGAATACAAGTTTTCAGTTCCATTAACTCTTGATATTTCTCAATATGTATCAACTTCCATCAACGGAACAACTGGAGCACCATCACGAACTATTTTTTCAAGTGCGCCAATAATGGCAAAAGCACTTTGTTCAGTTCAACCATCTTCCACTTCTTCATTTGTAAATTGGTTAGTGAAAAATGATGTAAAACGGTCATTAAATTGAGTTAATGTTTCGTGCTTAATATTGCCTTTTTTATCTTTATACGTATGTTTAATCAATGCTAATTCAACGATTTTGTTTCAAACTTTAATATTAATTCTTAAACGTTTTCTTAATGCTTCAACTTCATTTACTTTATCAGTTACTGGAACGCCAAATTCGTCTAATTTATAGCCTAATTTAGCAAAATAATCACCATAAGTTCATGAACCAGCAGGGTTATTTCTAAAACCAGTTTGCTTAGCATTTTTACTATCAATACCGTCGGTTTTGAAAAATACTTTTACATAGCTATAAGCATCTGTTCCAAATGTATCAAAGTTTCTGTATAGTAAATCAAATTGTCCTTTTGTTCTAAAATCTTCATAAACATTTTCAGGTAGGCTTTTAATTTCAATTTCAAGAAAACCATTGAAAGCTTTTCTCATAAAATCTTGTAAAGCAATACCTGCATTTTGTTGCTCGTCAGTTGAATTTGAGATATATCTCAATGTTAATTTTTTAACCTCAGGATGATCTTTTTTAAATTGATTCATATATTGATTAGCTATATCTAAATGAAAGGCTTTATCAGTTCTATCAACGTGTTCAAAATTGTACATTTTTGAAAGGTGATCTAGATGTTTATAATTTTGAACTGGAATAGGTTTTTTAAAATTACTATCGAACTTTGTATACATTTCATCATGGTCAAATGCTATCTCAATAGCATCACCAAATGATGATGAACCTTGACCAAAGGCAGTTCATGTAATAACAGGATATGATGAGTTTCAACCAACTATATTAAGCATTTCGTTTCTATTAATAGCATAATAAATAGCACTTCTTAAATTTTCGTCATATAAATATTTAGAGTCACTGCCATTAGGTAATGTTTCATATCTCTCGCGGTCAAGATTAAATGCTAGTGCAATAGTTCCAAAACCAGAAGATTTTTTCATATATTTTCTATAGTCACTATTTGTCCAATATGCTAACTGTTGAATTGCTGGAATTTTTGTAGCAGCAATATATTTATCATCATAAAGAGCAGCATTGATATTTTGATCTGAACTGAAATAAATTTTTATTCTTTCACTAGATGTTTTGTCTGATGAGTAATAATGTGGATTTTTCTTTAACATTAAAAATCCTTGTGGACCGAGCACAACATTATCAAGCAAAAATGGACCAGTTGTTAAAAACCTATCTTGTCTTAGGCCAAATTCATTAATTCCACCATTAATCTCAACAAATTTTCTATTAATAGGAACTAAATTTGTTTGTAGATCTTGAACTGCATTAGATAAAGAAGCTGGCTCACTAGCAGAATATTCAATTCTTAATGAGTATTCATCTAAGGCTAATTCACGACTTCATCTGTAATCTTTGGTATTGAAGTTGTCTATAAAATCATTAGATAAAGTGTTTTCTTTATAAATTTTATTTACGGCTTCATTATACAATTCAACATTATTTTCATTATAAGTAACAGATAATTTATTTTTTAATGCTCTTGATTTTTTTAGTAAATTTTCAAACAAAGGACTATATTTTTGGCGTCTATCACTAAAAGCATATTTTTTAATTTTAACTGCTTTTCTTTGAGGGATATTTTTAAGTTCTTCATTAGTGTGCTTACCATATAAATAATCATAATTAGGAAGCATAATTATGGTTTCGTCAGCGTTAGGATCAAAATTAGGAGAATAAGGAACACTGGATAAAATTTCTCTATTTGAATAATTTCAATATAAACGGCCTGAATACAAGCCTAATCTATAAACAGCTTGCTTTAAGTTATCTAAAATTTTTCTTTCTTTGGTTTTTAAAGCATCAATTTCCGCGCTCGAAAGAGTTTTATCTTTAAATTTTTGACTTTTTAAAATTAAATCAATTTGAGATTTATAGGTTTCCTTATATTTAGGATTAAACACATCATAAATATATTTATTATCAACTTGTTTTAAATCAGGATATTGAAATGGGTTGTTGTATGTTATACCAAATTCTTTTATATATTCTTGTTGAGCATCAACAACAGCCTGAGCATTGTCAAACTTTCTTTGTAAAATATTTGTTAATTTTTGAGAACCTGTTGCTAAGTCAAAAATATAATGAGCTGCATCAATATAGTCATCGGCAGTTACTTCATCACCGTTGCTTCAACGACTATTACCATCATTAAGCAATATATTCATTGACTGAATCTTGTTATTGCTTTGCAAGATACTTACGGGTTGATATTGAGTTTTACTTGCTGAAAGGGTTCCTGTAGTTGTACCAAATTGATCAAGTGGATAAAATCTACGGCTTGCTTCAGCAGAAGGCTGAACATTAGCGAAATATTTGTCTGTTAGAGTCATGCCTTTTTCAATTTCTTCAGCTGTAAGTTTTTCAGTATTATTATATGCTCCCATTGGAATTTCAGGCAGACTTAATATTCTTTTAAGGGCTTCATTAGGGCCTGATTTTAAAGGTGCTTCAACTAATGAAGGAAGTATTTTATTAACTGATGCGAACTTGATGTAGTTCAATGAGTTAATTGGTTCAGACACTAAACCAAGGTCGTAGTCTCTAACCATTTTTCCGCAACTAGCAGCAATAAATGGAATAGTGAAGGAAGCTGACGCAAAAGTTCCTAATAATAGTTTTATTCTTTTTTTCATAAAGCCTCCTTTCTATTTCACACCATTAAATTGGTCATATACATAAAGTGTATGTTCATAATATTTGTTTCCGTAATTATCTGTTTTATAAGGTTTTTCAGATTTTGCAATTCTAATTGAAGCTTGTGAGAATGTCTTTCCATTTTCAGCAAGAGATTCTCATGCGCCTAGATCAGCATAAAGGATATCTTTTTTACCTTCAGCATCACTTGAGAAGTAAATTTTGTATGTATGACCAGGCAATAATAGTGCATTTCTATATTTAGACATAATAGCGTAATCACTAACTCATGATACAAAACCAGTTCCCTTGTGATGGCCATTAGCATCTGTGTAATCATATTTTTCTTGTGCTAATGTATGACGAATTTTGTTTCTCTCTTCATCATTTTTAGCTTCATTAAACCTTTTTTCATTTTCAATATGTTGTGTTTTGTAATAAAACATATTATTAGTGCTATTTTTTGTAATTTTCAATGTTTTAATTTCGCCGGTTTCTTTATCTTCAAAGGCTAAATAATTAGCTTTATCAGCAATATCGCTGCTTAGATAACCAAACATAGCAACAGCATCTTTATTAGCATCTCTTCAAATACTTGTAATATTTCTTCTTCCGACACCTTGTGATTGAATATAGTATTGTCAATATGCTCTTGCACGTGTGTTAACTATATTGCCTTCCAAGTCCTTTATTCTAATAGTATCATCTACTATTTCTTGTCCTTTATCATCATAAAGTTTGAAACCTAAGAAGTCACGATATCATCTATCCTTAAATCAACCATTATTAATTGATTGGAATTCACCAAAGTAACTATTAGTATAGTTAGGACTATCATCTAAGTTTTTATCTTGTGATAGTGCGCTTTTTCTGTATTTTAAACCAAGCGCTTGAGCTTTGTATTTTTCTTCCATATCAATTAATTCTTCATATTCACGAATAGCATTAGTAATTCCGCTTCTACCTTTTTTATCTGAAAGCTTAATGGCTTTATTTAACCATTTGCTTGTTGCTGTACCATCAACTATATATTCAAGGCCAGTATTAGCTTCACTAATACCAGATAAGAAGGCAGGCATATTACCAAATTCACTATTAGCAGGGGAATATGTTATTTGTAAGTTATCACGGTTAATAACTTCAGCAAAATTATATGTGTAGTCCGAGAACATTTCATTAAACTTACGCTCATTTTTGGTAGCAAAATAATCAATTACATCTTGCGATGGACTAGTTCAGAATGAAGCAGTAGCTAATGATGTAAATATATCAAGTAATCCAAATTTTTGCAATGCGATATTAACAAATGTTTGGTCAGTATAAGCTTGAATTTTTCCATCAAAAACCAATGAATCAAATAGGTTAAGATGACTGAGAGAGACGCCAAATGATTGTGCTAATTTGTCATAGGCCTTAATTAAACCTTTGCCATCAATTTCTCATTTTTTGCTATTAGCATCGGCAATCTTAAATTCATTTTTCTTAAATTCGCCATAGCCATGTTTAGAGTCAAAAATTCACATATAGTTTGGATTTGATTTTAACTGCTCTATGTTATAACAAGATGTAAACATTGCAAATAATGATGAACTAAATCTTCTCATAACTTCGTTAGCTCATATTTGATTTGAACTATCATCCATAGCAGTTTTGTAAAATTCTCTAAACGATGTTTTTTCAACATCAGATAATTCTGGCATAGAATCTAATTTATCTAAAACGTTTGTTTTATAGTCATTTATAAACTTATCTAAATCAATTTTTGATTTTACATAGTCTATATTTCAATTAACGGTTTTTGTATTAGCATCATAAACAGCTTCTTTAAAATCAACAGTTACAAATTTAAGCCATTCTTTATAGTTATTAAATTCTAAATTAATTCCAGTTGCGCCTGTGCTGTTTTTAAATAGTCCAAATAAACCGTTTAAAACATTATTATCTAATTGTCTTAAACCAGCTGAGTAGTTTAATCTAAGTTTTTTAACTAAATTAAAATCAGCATTTTTTAAACTAGCAAATGTTACTATTTGATTGTTATTTGACATCATATTTCAAATACCATTAGGATTATTAGCTGAGCTAATAAATGTAGGTGTATATTTTGAAAGCCATTTCATGGTTTTCTTTATTTGAAATAGTTGTAAATAATCTTTTGGAATGCTTTGTGAGAAGAATAAATCAGTATAAGCAGCATCCAACTTACTATTAGGCATAAACATATTATCTTTATCTAAATATAGTATTTGACCAGCACCAGCATTCATCATATTATTTAAATTGTTGCCCGCTGTAAATAATGTTTGTAGAACATGACTAAATTTTACATCAGCAAGTTTTCCGCCAGTAAGCAATGATGGGTTACCATAAATTAATGAACTTGGTACAGAAACAGGAAAACCACTTGTTTTATTTACAGAACCGTCAAGATTATAATATTTAATCATCAGTGGTTTTCCGCCTACAAAGTTGTATGAGCCTGTTTGAGGGTCTCTGTTAGTTACATAATTTTTGTAAATGTTAAAGAACATTTTATTAATTGTATTTGGAACAGATGAACCAAGAAGAGTCTTGATTGTGCTGTAGTTAACATCAATATATGGTTCAACGGATAATTTTGTATCAGCAGTATTTCAACCATTAATATTAAATTTATCTACGATAAGTGATTTAATTGTATTTTCAATACTTTTAATTTTTTTGTTAATAAATTCAACTGCATATGGGTCATAATTTTGATTATTTTTATCTGATAAATCAAAATTCAATGGCACATTAATAACAGGAGAGCCATCTTTATTAAACATCAATACTTTAGTAATTAAAGTATAGTTGCCTTTTGCATCTTGAATTCCTTCAACAACTTTTGGAACTAATTCAATATGACCATTTCTTTCAACTTCAGCGAATTCCACATAGTTGCCTTTTCCATCTTTAATAACACCTTTTAGCATAGAAAGAGATGCAGGCATAAATACATATTCGCCAGTATTAGCATCCTTAACCATATATTTAACAGCAGCAGCATTAGGCAGTGTGCTATTAACTGTTGGATTAAGAGTTCCTGAATAAAAGTCAATAGCATTTATAATTCACATATCAAATGGACTTAATCATTTTTCATCACCAGGAGCAGTTAAACCGTTTTGAACCCTTCTGCTTTTTACAGCTTCTAACATTCCAGCAAAGTCTTGAAGAAAACGTCTGTTTTTATTAGCCAGCGCTGCTCATAAATCTCTGCTTTCTAAATCAACGCCTCAAATATCAGAGTCTTTTTCCATTGATTTAATTACATCGCCTGGATTATCAGTAAAGACAATATTTCCTTTTTTATCTTTTTTGGCAAAGTTAAATACACCATATTCACCATAGTCTTTAATAGCACCGAATTCATCAAGCAGACGTTTAGTGCTTAATTCAACATGTGTACGTGCTTTAAGATAAAGCTCAACAGCATCTTTACTATAATAGTTATTAATATTAGGTGTTGCATTTGGTGTAAGAGCACTAACAAAAATAGGATTGCTTCCTTTATTACTTAGATCATGGGCTCCATTTAATGTAATATGGTGTCCATATTCGTGGGCTCCAACAAATTTTAGAAAGTCCGTTGAAATACCTTTAAAGTTAGGATCTGACATTTTTAAAATAGCTCACAAACCAACACGAGTATCTTTTGTAAAACCTAAATATTTACCGTTTTCAAGCACATATTCCATTACGCCATTTTCATTAACTTTTTTACTAATGTGAAGGCCTTCAAGTCATTCACCAGCATAAGGTACTTCTTTAATTAATTCATCAGTTAAGTTTTCATATGCATCAGCAAAAACATCATATGTTTTTTCTAATTTACCCGTTTCATAGTTTTTTATTTCATTTTGCTCTTTAATCAATGTTGGAGCAACTATTTTTCTATATCCGACTGTGCTAAAGAAATCGTTAATGGTTTTAGTTAAATTTTTATCTAAATTAGCATCAACAGAAAACTTAACAAATTTAGTACCAAAATTATTCTCATTAGAATAAGCGTTTTCTTTATCTATATTTTTTAATGTAAATATTAATTTAGTTTTATCTTTTTGAATATCTGCAATATCCATTTTATAAATTAAACGATCTATTTCTTCATGTGAAGCACCAGGTTTTAAGATTTTTTTCTTAGTTAATATATCAATTAACTCAATTTTTGATTTAGCGACAATTAAATCATCAGCATTAGTAAGCTGATCTGCTTGTCAATTTGCTTCATGATTTTTAGCGTCCGAAATAATTCTGAACTTACGTGTTTCAATTAATACATCAGTAGCAGTTCTTAAGTTATTCTTGTAAAGATTATAAACTTTGTGATGATTAGTTACAGAAGCAATTTGAAGATCAAATAATTTCTTAAAACCAAGTAAGTATGTTTTTAAATCTTTTAATTGATTGTCAATTTTTAATTCTGATTTAAATAATCTATCAACATGTTTATTGAACATTTCGTTAATATCAATTAAACCGCCACTATAAGGAGGAAGGGTTTCTATTTTTCCATTAAAAGGCAAGATTTCATTATAAATTTTGTCGATTTTAGCAAGAGCATTAGTTCATTTAGATAATTCAGCATCACTAATTTGACCTGCTTTATTTTTTTGGTTAATGTGAGCCAATAACTCTTTATAAGATTTATTATCATTTCTTTTTGCTAGTTGGATAAATGGCAATGTCATCCTTGCTAAATATTCTTTACGTAAATGTTGATTTAAGTATCATGCTTTATGATCAATATAACCAAAAAGAAGTGTTTTATAAGCAGAAGCCTCAGAGATAATTGTGTCGATTCTAGAGTTAATTTTTGAAAAATCATCATTAAGTTTTTTAATTTCGCTGTCAGCTATGTTTTCGGCGATAACTTGTTTTTTAAAATTATCAATTAAATCTTTTAATTGATTCATTTTTTGAATAAATAGACCACTTCTTGCATCTTTTTCGTCAATATCTTGAAGTATTGAAATAACTTTATTATTAAATTCATTCGATATGCTTTGAATAAAATGTTTTCTTTCATCATTTAAAGCAACAGATTTTTTAACTAAATTATTACTTAAAATTTGAATTACAGGTTGTATATTTAAAAAGAACTCTTTTAAAGTTGCAATTGACAATGGTTTAAGGCCGTCGATATTAGAAAATAAAGCAGTCATGAATTCTTTTCATTCATCATTAATTAAATTATCTGCATGAACTTCTTTTATTCTTTCATTAATAAAGTATTTTCTATTAGCATGATTGTCATAATCACCATTAGCTGCTTTAAATTGTTCAATAAATAAACCAATTTTAAATGTTTCGATGAATTCATTAACATTGTTGTTAAATAAATTAATTTGTTCATCATATTTCTTTAAATCATCGGTAACACCAGCATTTTTTTCACCAGCTTTTATAACTTCACTTTCCTTATTAAGCGAATAATTTGCTTCATTAATTTGTGATAAATTTTCATTAGCTTTTTTAATAATTCTATCTTGTGCCAAGATGTTTTGTGATTCTAAATACACATTGTAAAGGGCTTGTTCAATTCCACTTGGATTTGTTGGAATTTCTGTAAGTCCGTCTTTTGGAAGTATTGAAGAAATTTTATTATTACTATTTATAATTTTTTCATTAATGTCAGCAATAGCTTTTAATTTATTGTTGTATTCATCAAAAGCAGTTTTTGCATCAGCATTTGTTGAAAATTCAGTTAGTTTTGCAGAATAATCTTCTAACTTTTTGAGCTCAATATCAATACTTTTAATTGAGTTTGATAAATTAATAGTTTCTTGGTGAATTTTGAAATATTCAGACGATTTTAAATGAGTTGATAAACGATATTTAAGTGTCATAGGTTGAATAATTTCACCTAAAATTGCTTTTAGTCTATTTAAATCTGAACGAATATTTCTTTCAATAACAAGTTTTTTATCATTAATAAATTCAGCCACATGCCCTTCTAATTTGTTTAGTAGTATTAAAAAATGAAGTGCAGGAATTTGATCGGCTTGTACTTTGGTCATTATTTCATTGAATTCAGTAACTACTTCTTTATATCATTTAGCAAAAAATTCTGCTTGGTTTAAGAAATAAATTATTTGTTCAATAACTTCACTATTCTTTTTAATTTTATCTTCTAATGTATTAATTTGAGTAGTTAATTTTTCTTTTTCTTTTAAGTCAGCTGTTCCATCTCTTTGGATTTTTAAACTTTTAACTGTATTAAGAAGATTATTACTTTCACCAATAAAATTGTTTGCTAAACGACTGTAATGATTATTTAATTGTTGATATACTGATGGCGACCCATTATTAAATTCATCAACAAAATCTATAACACGTTTGGTCATTTCAACAATCATAGTTTTCATGTTTTTGTTTGAAGCAACATCATTTTCATGAGTAGCTTCAAGAGCAAGGATTAGTGCGTCTCCAACCGTTTTTAAATCATTTTGTTTAGTTGTCAAAATAGCACTATTTTGCGCTTTGCTATTATTAAGATCACTTATTGTAGTTTTAAGGTTATTTTCCTTTTCTGCTGTTTCAAAGGCTTTTTTAGCAAAAACTAAACTGAATAAATCACTTGATGCATTATTAGAAATAAAGGCTCCAAGAAGTTGATTGAATTCAAATCTTAGATTAATGTTTTCATTAGCAAGACTGTTAAATTCATTGATTTTTTGATCAAATAGTGATAAAACTTTTTTGTAGCTATCATTTAATTTTTGATTTGAAAAAGTAGGTAATTGTTTAATAAAGTTTATTTGATAAGCATATCTTTGAAGAAGTATTTCATCTTTTAATTTACTAATTAAATTATGTCTTAATTCATCGTAATTATTTTTTAATTTATTCGCGATACTTATAGATTTATTAACATCATTAATAACATTTACTAATGCAGTAAGATGAGCTATCGATACAAATCATGATTCATTTTTGTGAGCGTTTCATTGATCACTTAATAATTTAGCAGCAAACAATGAATTTGAATATGACACGATTATATCAAGAGCAGCATTCTTATCTTTAGCTTGTTCTGCTAACAATGCTGATGTTTGCAAAGCAGAAATCAATTTATTAAATTCGTCAAGATTTGATGCTGGAATGTTATTTTTGATTTTATCTAATAAACCAGTCAAACCTAACTTTTTATTTTCATTAGTTGAAGTTGATATCCCATTTAGAGCATTTGTTAAATATGTGATCACAGAATCAGGATTTGACGATCAAAATTCTTTAAATATTTGTTCATCATTAAAGATCTTGTATAAATCATTATTTCCTAATAATTTGAAATTATTTGGCAATTCAAAAGATTCCTTAAAATAAGGAGAAAGTATTTGAAAAACATTATTAACTTGTAAAACATGTGCCTGAATTTTATTATTAAATTCGGCGATCCTTTTTTCAGTTTCTTTTTGATTTTGAACAATTTTATTAAGGTTAAAATCAATACCTAAATGAGGATTATTTTTAATAAATTCATCGTTTAAGTCCTTTGTTTGTTTTGAATAAACATAAAATTCAGTTTCACCATTTTTAATGATATTTTTTCTATCGTCAGTAAATTGTTTTAAATTATAAAAATCTCTTCAATTTAATTGTGCTTTTGAATCTGCTTCGGCCAATGTTTCAACAGAAGCAAGTTCATTGACTAAATAAGCAATATCACTGAAATAATATTCTTGCTCAATAAATTCATCTTTTGGTTCTGTTCCTGTTAAAAATTTATTAACACGTTTGTTGTAATCAAAAACAGTTTTATGAACTTTTTTAATTAATGCTTCTTTTTTCTTAGATATTAATTTTTCAAAGTTTTTAGATAAAAATTTATCAATATCAACATTATTAATAAATGAATCATAAGAAGTTACAATGTCGCTTAAAACTTCAAATGTTTCCGGTTTTATATTAAATTTTTGGATTAATTCTTGTTTTAATTCAGCTATTTTTCCAGTGTTGTTTGATACATTTCATAAAGCAGTAAATCTTGTTTTATTTTTCTTTAATGTTTCAATAATAGCATTTAAAACACCATCTGATGTTTTATTATTCTGTACTTTTTCAATCACTTCTTTATCATCATTATTAAGTTGATTTACATTTTCTATTGTGAATTTAAGATTTACTAATTCCTTTTCAAGATTATATTTTAATTTTTTATCATTTTTTGCCTTATCTATCGCCTTTTCTATCGTTGCAATATTCTTTTCAAGGCTTTCAATAAATCTTTCTCTTTCTTTAATTGCTTCTTTCTTGTTGTTAATAAAAGTATTAGGATTAATTATTTTTTTAGCAGCCTTAACATCGCTTTGAGCTTTTGCTATATGTTGTTCAACATCTCTAATTCTTTTTTCCACTGCTGCAAGAGCATTTTGTAATTTTCTTTTTTCAGCAGGATCAGTAGAAGCGCCAATTTGAGATTCAATGGTTTGTTTTTGATTTTTTAGTTCTTGAAGTTGTTCATTATATTCAGTTAATGATTTTTCAAGATTGCTAATATTTTGGACTACATTGCTAAAACCTCTAACGTCTTTTTCCATATTGCTAATAGTTTGTTCAAGTGTTAATCACTTTCTAATTAACAACTGATAGTCATTAAATTGTGAAATAGATTTTTCCAATAAATCATTAGAAAATTTGTTATCTTGGAATTTTGATCTAATGCTTTCTATATAAGATGAATTAATGTCTTCAATTTGATTTTTTATTTTTTCGATAGCTTTATCAACTTGGACAAAATTGTTTAGAAGTCCAAAACTTTTTTCACCTTTAGCATTCGTTACTGATGTTAAAATTTCATTAAAACTATTATGAATAGTATAAGATGTTCCGTCATTAAAAGTGATAAAAAGTTCTTTATCAATGATTTTATTAACATCATTGTATTTATTAAAATTGATATCAGCACTACTAATAATTTTTTCTTCTAATTTAATTGTTGCAGGATCAATGTTTGAAAATATTGAAAACTTATCTACTGCTTTATATTCATCTATTTTGTTAGATAGTTTTTTTCTAGCATCTTCTTCATTTTGAGCCGCGATTATTAAAAGATATGGCGATTTATTTAACAATCTATTTTTTTCAAATGATGAAAAGGCCATTCTTTCCATATTTTTCATTCATTCATTGTTCCTTATAGCAAAAACTTTTTGACCTTTTAGATATTTAACGTTTGTGATATTTCTAAAAAAGTTTTTGTTAATTGTTTTTTCAGAAATGTTAGATAAAGCATTATATTTAGCAATATTAGCCAAGAAATTTCTTAGTTCTGGTTCTGTTAAAACTTTTTTATTAATTTTATAAGTTAAAGAGTCTTGCGCATTACCTTTACCACTAAGGCTTGAATAAATTGGGAGAGTACCAAAAAACGCATCAGGGAAAAACTTGATGGTAGTATATTCTTTGTTTTTATTTGAGTGAGACCCCAGAGTAATACTATTACCATTCATCTCAACACCTTTTACAATCGAGAATGATTTAAGAGTAATAATTTCTGGGCCTCATGAAACATTTGACATAAATCACTGAGTGAATTTATAAAATTCTTTTGGACTAACTGCTTCAATATATTGGTTATAAAAATTAAATGAACCATATTGGATATTCAAATATGGTAGTGCATGATTTTTAGCGTAATATTGATCTAAATAGTCAATAGTGTTAATTTGCTTTCCGTCCACAGTAACCAATTCGGTTTCAGGATTATATTCAACCTTTAACTTATTGTTGTGAATTTCAACAAAGCTAGTTTTAGGTTTAGCATTTCTATCGATAAAAATATTTTTTAAATCAGCACTACTTGATGGATTCTTTCTTCCAAGCTTTTCATTTGAAGTTTTTGAATAGCCATACATAGAACCTAAAGTTATAGCAGTAACACCAACAAGTGTTGCAGCAGAAATTACGTATTTATGTCATACTTGTTTTTTTAAATTTATTTTCCCCATAACTCTCCTTAACAAATAAGCAACATAATTAAACAAGAAAACAATCATTCATAAAATAAAATAATCATTAAAAAATATTAAACATATTACTTATATTAATATTAAAAATATATTGCTTAATTATATAGCAAAAAGATTAATCTTAAAATTGTGGAATTTTTAATGATGTTTTAGTTTTATTATTTATACAGGCAGTTGTATAAATTGCCTATAAAACAGTCTAATAAATAAAATATCTTTTAATTAAAAAGCATAAAAGGCAAAGGAATAAATCTATTTTTTACATATATAATTTACATATGTTAAAAATTTATGTATGCGGCCCAACAGTTTATAATGATCCACATATTGGGAACCTTAGACCAGTTATTACTTTTGATTTAAGCCTAAAAGCACAAAGAGCATTAGGAAATGATTTTATGTTTGTTCATAATATCACAGACATTGATGATAAAATCATTAATAGAGCTTTGGAACAAAACAAAAGCGAAAAAGAAATAGCTGACTTATATTTTAAAAAGTACCAAAAATTATTAAAAGATTTAAATATTGATACCATAACAAAACTTGATAAAGTAACTGATAATCTTGATTTAATTATTGACTATATAAATCAACTTATTTTATCTGAAAATGCTTATTGTGACGAAAAAGGAAATGTGTGATTTGATATCCTAAAAAATAAAGAAGCATATGGTTCAGTTTCAAAACAAAAGATTGATAACATGATTTTTGAAGACAATAGTTTGCATAAAAAATTTAAAGGAGATTTTGCCCTTTGAAAATCAACCACTATTGGAATCAAATTTGATTCTATATTTGGTTTAGGCAGACCTGGATGACACACAGAATGTTGTGCTTTAATTTATAAATATTTTAAAGATGAAGGAGTTGATATCCATGGCGGTGGCATGGATTTAACTTTTCCACATCATGAAAACGAGAATATTCAACATTATTCATTATTTAAAAAACCATTAACAAAAAAATGATTGCGTTGTGGACAAATTAATCTTGATGGAGAAAAGATGTCTAAATCATTAGGGAATGTTATCCTTGCTGATAAATTTATTAGTGAATATAATCCAACCATTTTGAAATTAATTTTTATGAATGCAAAAGTTACAGCAAACATAAATATTACTGATGAATTATTAGCTAATATGAAAATGATTGAGACAAAATATAAAAAAGTTGTTTTTAAAATATTAACGCAATTTGAATCAAAAGATCTATTATTAGACCCTAATAAAAATAGTTTTATTAATCAGTCATTACAAGCAGTAGCAAATTTTGATTTTTCCGATTTTAATTTTTTAATAAATAATGAAATTAAAAATTTTAATAAAGATAATAATATTGAGCAAGCAAGAAATATATATTTTCTACTTTCAGTTTTCCACCCAGAATTAACATCTGAAAAATTATATAAAGATGATATTAAAAATTTTAACGAATGACGCTCTTTTATAGATGAAAAAGACTATAAAAAAGCTGATGAAATAAGGGCAAAATTAATGAAAAAAAACATAATTTAGATAATTATCAACATTGTAAAAATATATGAAAAAACGGGAGTCCTTTATGAAAGAATTATATTTATGTGGTCGCAATACAGTTATAGATGCTATTAAAGCAAATTTGCCTATTAAAGTGGTTTATGTATTGTCTTCATCACACTATTCAAAAATAAAGGAGTTTTCGAAGATTAAGGTAGTTGTTAAAGACGCAGTTTTTTTTAAAGAATTTGATAACAATAATCACCAAGGTTATATCGCATTCTTAAAAGATTTTCCTATTTACGATTTAGAAACGATTAAAAGAGATAAACCTAATAAAGTTTTAGTGTTAGATCATATTCAAGACTCTCATAACTTAGGCGCAATCATAAGAACATCTAATGCTAGTGGTTTTGTTCATATTATTTTACCCAAAGATAGATCAGCAGATATTACTCCTACTGTGTTAAAGGTTAGTTCTGGTGGTTTTATTAATATTAAAATAATTAAAGTTGCAAATATTGCTTTTGCAATTGATAAATTGAAGCAATGAGGTTATTGAATATATGGCTCTGCGCTTGATGAAAAAGCGCAAATTTATAGTAATGTTATTTATAATAAACCATGTGTTTTAATTGTTGGAAATGAAGAAAAAGGAATTTCTCAACATGTTCTAAAAAGTTGTGACGAGAAAATTTATATTCCACAATTTGGAACTGTTCAATCTTTAAATGTGTCAGTGGCGACAGGAATTTTAATGTACGAAATAATTAAAAATGATAAATAGAAAAATATTTCAGTTTAAAAAATTAGTTGAAACAAATGACAAAGAAATTGAAAATTTTATTCAAAATCTTGCTGATAAAGAATTAATGCAAATTATTTATTTCTATTTGAAAGAAGATATTTTCAACACTGTAAAATATACAATTTTTTCCTATAAAAAGATTCCTATTTCAGCTGAGGATATATTTAATGAATTTCTAAGTGAAGGCGCAACAGCTATTAAAAAATACAAATACATTAAAGAGTCTAATTTTAAATATTACGTTCTAAAAGTAGTTAAGAATTTTTGCTTAAACAAAACTTCATTTTGAATGAGAAGAAAAAGATTAATGAACTCTGATATGACATCGGTGGATGATCTGTATTATGTTAAAGATGAATCAACCGAAAATAATATAAATGATGCCATTGATGAAATTGATTTTAAAAATCTGTTTTATAGGTTTTTTAGTAAAAATGATAAAGCAAATATTAGCCTAATCTTTTCAAAAGAATGATTGCCTTATAGTGCACAAAAATTAAACGACATTAAGAAGAATATCGCAAATAAAATAAGTATTTATTTTGGAAACTAATCTTTAAATGTATGCTTAGTAAAATAATTTTAAAAAATACATTATTTTATATAATAAGCATTATGTTTAAAAGAAAAGTAACATTGAGCTGTGAGCTATGTCATAATCTAAATTATGGAACACACAAAAGCACAACAAGCATTGAAAGAATAATTATAAAAAAATATTGCTCTAAGTGCAATCAACACACAGTGCACAAGGAAGAAAAATAATGACACAAACAAATAAAAAAGAACCTAAAACAGAGAAAAAGAGAAAATATTTAATTAGAAAATTTGTTAAAGAATTAAAAAGAGTCAGATGGCCTTCAGCCAAAAAAAGTTGATGATCATTTATCCAAATTATAATTTTTTCAGCTGTGTTCACATTAATTGCAATTGGCTTTGTTACATTAGTTACCTTAATTTTTACAAAATCAGGAATCAAAACAGGAGGGAAATAAGTATGTCACATTTTCAATGATATATGATTAGTACAGTTTCAGGCAAAGAAGATAAAGTAGTTGAGGCTTTAAAAAACCGTATTGTTAGTGAACAAGTTGAAGAAAGTTTTAATCACGATGCAACACCAGATGGAGCATTTAAAATTTTCAAAAAACCTGTATTAACAGCTAAAGAAGCAGAAAAAAAAGCTTTAGGTGAGCCATATAAAGTTAAAATGAATAATATGTATGGCGGCTATATTTTTATAAATATGGATATGACTGATAAGGCATGATTTGTTGTGCGTAATACTCAATATGTGACTGGTCTTATTGGTTCAGCTGGTAAAGGTACAAAACCAACACCTGTTAGCAAAAAAGAAATTGATTTAGCTTTTGAAAAAGAAAAACAACTTTTAGATGATTTTAACAATGGGAAAGTTGTCGAAAAATTCAAAATTGGCGAAATAGTAGAAATTACTGATGGGCCATTTAAAGGTACAACAGGAAAGGTTTTAGAAGCCTTTGATTCAACTCAAAAAGTAACTGTCGAAGTTGAGCACTTTGGTAAAAAAGTTCCTACTGATTTTGATTATTCAATTGTTGAAAGTCAAGAAAAATAATTTCAATTAAAAAACACAATATAAACATTAGCTCGAAATTATTATTTTGAGACTTTTTTAATAAACTAAATAGAGAAGATTTTTTGCATCTTATTAGATTATTTTAAAATTTAATAAATAGAAAAATTATTTAATAATGCCAGAGGAGGTGATTAATAAAATGGCCAAATATACAGGTATTGAGTTATTTGCTGGAGCTGGTGGCTTAGCCTTGGGTTTAGAAAAAGCAGGTATTGAAAGCAAATTACTAGTTGAAATAGATCCAAAAGCATGTCAAACATTAAAAAAAAATAGACCCAATTGAAATGTTATTGAAGATGACATAGCAAACGTCAATTTTACTAATTTTCATGGAAAAATTGATGTTGTTAGTGGAGGTGCTCCTTGTCAAGCTTTTTCCTATGCGGGAAAAAGATTAGGCTTTGATGATGATAGAGGAACTTTATTTGCTCAATTTGCAAGGTGTGTAAGAGAAACTAAACCTAAGATGTTTTTATTTGAAAATGTTGCTGGAATGTTGACCCATGATAATGGGCAAACATTTCAAACTATAACGAATCTTTTTAGGTCGTTAGGTTATATACTAATTCATAAGATACTAAATGCTGCTTATTATGGTGTGGGTCAAAAAAGAAAAAGATTGATTATCGTAGGAATCAGAGACGATTTAAAAGACAGTATAAGTTTTGAACTTCCACACGCTGATAAAAAAATGACAGTTCTAAAAGATGTTCTAAAAGATGTGCCCAACAGTCCATATCAACCATATAGTGAAAATAAAAGAAAAGTTATAGAGCTCGTTCCTCCTGGTGGTTGCTGGGTGGATTTACCAGAAGATGTAGCTAAAAAATATATGGGAAAAAGTTATTTTTCACATGGAGGAAAAAGAGGTATAGCGAGAAGAATTTCATGAGATGAACCTAGTTTAACATTAACCACATCTCCATCACAGAAACAAACTGAGAGATGCCATCCATCAGAAACAAGGCCTTTTACTGTTAGGGAATATGCTAGAATTCAAAGTTTTCCAGATGATTGAAACTTTTATGGTAATTTAAACGACCAGTATAAACAAATTGGAAATGCTGTTCCGGTAGAGCTAGCTAAGAGAATAGGGCTAGAAATAATAAAAGCATTAGACATGGAGTTTTTAAATGCAATGAACAATTAATTTTATAAATCAAAAAGACTTTAAACAACACATAAAAAACACAATCAAACACTATGGCGATAAGCTGATAGTCTATAATCTTAAAAAATTTAATAAAAATTTAATCGATCCTATAAAAATGATCTTTGATAAAGCAGTTTATAATGCTGAATGGGAAACAATTATTGCAAATGAAATATTTCGACAAAGAGACAAGTCCAATACAAATGAAATAGGCTATTTTCATCAAAGAATTTTTAAATATATTAAAAATTGCCATGTGCCTGATAATGGAAAAGAAGGTGGCTGAGATATTATTGTTGAAAATGAAAACGGATATTTATTAGATGATGGTAATAAAGTAGCAAAGATATTTGTTGAGCTTAAAAATAAACATAATACAATGAATTCTTCATCTGCTAGTAAAACATATATGAAAATGCAAAATCAATTGTTGCATAATGATAATTGTGCCTGCTTTTTAGTTGAAGTTATTGCAGCCAAAAGTCAGAACATTACTTGACAAACTATTGTCGATGGGCAAAAAGTATCACATAATCGTATTAGAAGAGTAAGCATTGATAAGTTTTATGAAATAGTGACAGGTCAAAGTGATGCTTTTTATCAAATTTGTAAAGTTTTACCAAAAATAGTAAATGAAGTCATTGATGAAGAAAATGAGATAGGTGTGCCTAAGGATAAAGTCTATAGTGAGATAAAAAATATGGCTAGTGGTTTTGTTGGAACGGATGAAAATATGGGCATGATATTATCCATGTATATGTTAGGTTTTAGTACCTATAATGAATTTAATTTTATAGCCGATAAAAATCCAAATATTAAGTAATTTCTTAGGGAATGAATTATCTATTTTTTCTATAATATAAACAAATATAGAAAAATATACAAGTATTGTAATTTCTTAAATATTGTTAAAATTTAAATATGAATGAAAATTTTAATAGTAAATTAATGCAATTTAAACTTTGGATTAAAAATGCAAAAAGAATTGTATTTTTCAGCGGCGCTGGTGTTTCCGTAGCTTCTGGCTTACCAGATTTCCGTGGAACAAACGGACTATATAACAAAAAATTTAATGGTTATAACCCAGAGAATATTTTAAGCCATTCATTTTTTGTTAGCCATCCAAAAATGTTCTATGAATATTATTATTCTCAAATGTTTAATAAAGACATTAAACCAAATATTATTCATAAGACAGTTGCAACTTGATGTAAGGACAAAGATTCTAAAAACATTGTCATTACACAAAATATTGATAATTTAGACCGCTTAGCAGGCAATACCAATGTTATTGAGATACACGGAAATGCTAATATCAATTATTGTACTAAATGTTCTGCTAAATATGATTTCATAGAAACTAAAAAACTAGCAATGCTTAATGATTTTATCCCTCTATGTTTAGACTGTAAATCTATTATAAAACCAGATGTTGTATTATATGAGGAACCACTTAATTCCGATTCTATCAATAAGACTATTGAATATATTTCAAATGCAGATTTATTGATTGTAGCCGGCACAAGCTTAAATGTTTATCCAGCCTCATCCTTTTTACAGTTTTATAATGGTAAAAAAATTGTCGTTTTAAATAAAGAAGACATTCAACAAAAAGTGATTTATAAAAATGATTTAGATGTAGATTTAATCTACTTTAATGAGGATATAAAATATGTTTTTGAAAACTTATAAGTATAATTAATAAAGATTTATTATGAATAATAATTTATATACCAACAAAAATGTAAAAGCGATGAATAGAAAATATAACAAAGAGTTGAAAAACTCTTGTTTTAATAAAAATATTATTTCCATTAATTATCGAAAGAAATCTTTTATAGAATTTATTATTAAATTTTTTATAAAAATAATAATGCTTATTGCTGTTTCTAAAACAGTTAACAAAAACAAAACCAAAATGGATGAATTAGTTAATAGAGTTTATAAAAGATTTACAGGCAAGGACTTTGCTTTTATTCCTATATCATTTGCATTTTATTTACTTATTTCTTTTATTCCAATCGTTATGTCTGTTTATGTAATGCTTAATTTATTGCCTATTAATCTGAAAACCTTATTTAAAGAGGAAGTATTACAAAAAATTATTCCAGGTCTCGAATCATTTATTGATTCTATGCCTAAAACATGAGACACAGGAACATACGCTGTTATTATCCCCCTTTTTCTTGCTTCACTATGAGTGTCATCAGGCGGGTTTTCTAAATTTATATATAGTATTAACTATATTTATAGACATGAAACCACCGGTAATTGATTTATTAATAGATTAAAGGGCTTTATAGTTGTTTTATGTATCACTGTTTTTATTTTCTTATCTATGTTTATTTATCTTTCATTTTTTAAAATGATTAATATGGATAAAGCATCTGAAACCAATAAAAATATATATTTTTACATTGTATTTTCAATTTACTTAATGGCAAACTTATATTCTGGCTTTTCTATACTTTTAAAATTTACTCCTGCCTTTAAAATATCATGGTCATTAGTTACACCAGGAGTTTTGATTGCTTCTGTTCCTACGATGATTTTTGTCACAATATTTGGATATTTAACCTCATTAATTAATTACAATAAATTTGGTATTTTTGGTGTCTTTATGTATATAGCTTTATTAGTTTCAAATATGGCATATTTTATTTATCTTGGCATAATAGCAAACGAGGCATACTATAAAACTTTTCACTCAAGATACACCATATCTAAAAAAATTTGATTTAAAAAATTCTTATAAGCTGATTTTTTCCTTTTATATCTATAAAACAACTATTTTATTTAATTTTAATTATTTTTTTATTCAACTTTTACCATAGATATTTTCAGAACTATTTAAAACAAAATCGCTCCTTTTTTTGTTCTGCTGAGTCGCGATATTGTTATAAAAATAGTGATTTTTAATTTTTATTTTATAATTTAATAATACATATATAAATAATTATATTATAGAGGGCTAATGAAAAAGAAATATAAAAGGATTTTAATTAAACTTTCAGGCGAAGGATTAGTTAATAAAGAAAAAAGCCTAGCGATTGACTATGAACTCGTTGGGGACATTGCAAGGCAGCTTAAAAAAATATCAGACAAAGGCATACAAATATGTATAGTAATTGGCGGCGGAAACTTTTTCCGTGGTGCTAGTGCTGAAAAGAATGGAATACCTAGAAATAGAGCTGATTATATTGGTATGCTGGCAACAATTATGAATGGTTTAGCGTTAAAAAGCGGCTTTGAAAAAGCAGGTTTAAAAGCCAGAGTTCAATCGTCTCTTGTGGTCGATCAAAAAGTAGCTGAAAATTACATTAATGAAAAAGCTGATAAATATCTTAACGAAGGCGAAATTGTAATCTTCGTTGGCGGAACCGGTCGTCCTTATTTCACAACTGACACAGCTGCAACTCTTTTTGCTTCCGAAATTAAAGCAGAAGTTATATTAATGGGCAAAAATGGTGTTAATGGAATTTATGATTCTGATCCTAAAATAAATGCTAATGCTAAAAGGTTTGAAAATATTTCATATGATGAAATACTTGAAAAAAAATTACAAGTTATGGATCTCACTGCTACAAGTATGGCAAAGGATAACAACATAGATTTAATAGTTTTTAATATTAAAGAAAAAGATGCTATTGTACGTGCTATTGATGGCAAAATAGAATATACTGAGGTTAAAAAATAATGGACTTAGATTTATATATTTTACAATTAGAAGAAGAATCTGAAAAAGCAATTAATCACTTAACTTTTGAGCTCTCTAAAATTTCAACAGGTAGAGCAAATCCTCAAATTATTAAAGGAGTAAAAGTCAACTATTATGATTCGCTTACTCCGCTTGAAGAATTAGCATCAATTAGTGTCCCTGAACCACAACAACTATTAATTAAACCGTTTGATATTTCAAGTGTTAAAGATGTAATTAAAGGTATCACAAATGCATCATTAGGTATTAACCCTGTTGATGAAGGAAGTCAAATTAGAATTACTTTTCCACCACTCACAACTGAAAGACGTAAAGAATTAACAAAAAATTTATCAAAACATTCTGAAAATGCTAAAGTGGGCATCAGAAACGCTCGCCAAAATATTAACAAAGCTATTAAATCTAATGAAGAATTATCAGAAGATGATCAAAAACATTTCTTAAATGAAGTTCAAAAAGTGGTTGATAAAAAAATAGCTATTGTTGATGAAATTGTGAATAAAAAAGAAAAAGAAATTATGACAATTTAAGCCCTCAATATTCATTTTTCCATTTATGGAATTTTAAAAATAGAATATAATACTTTTGATATTTTTCTGGTCTTTACTTATTTATGGCACCATAGCCAAAAGGCCAAGGCACGAGTCTGCAAAACTTTGATTACCGGTTCGAGTCCGGTTGGTGCCTCCATATTTATGCGCCCATAGCTCAATTGGACAGAGTGTTTGGCTACGGACCAAAAGGTTAGGGGTTCGACTCCTCTTGGGCGCGCCAGTTCAATGAAAATTGACCAAAATTAGGCAAGTCCTAATTTTTTTATTTTACACAAGCAATATATGAATATTCCGTAAAATCACAGTGCGAAATTTAAACCTATTATAGTTCATGGTATTTGAAGGCTGATTGGAATTATGATTGATATTCTAATTAAAAAATCTAAAAAAATATCAAAGGCGTAATAAAGTGAATTAAGAAAATCAACGCTCCAAAAACACATTATTGAGATTATATAAATTAGCTCAAAAATTGGTGTTAAAAGTATTCCAAAAATAATAGCAAACAAATTAAAATATTTATTTATTTTTAAAACAATTGGCAAATTAAACAAAAAAATCAAACCTAAAATTAATAAGTTTTTAACTCATGTTCTCTTAAATTTAACCACTCTATTAAGAACCAATATTAAAAGCGAAGATGAGAATGAAAATATAAAAGTATATGAGAAAATAGAATTAAAGTTGATGAAAAAAACTACAAACAATGAAATAAGTCAACCATCAAGATATTTAAATTGGTAGCTTCTAACCCTTTTTTGTGTCTTAGTAATTTGCATAATCAAACTTCTTATTCCGGAAATGTAATTTGACAAAAGAGCTATATATCAAAACATAATAAATCAAATTACATAGTTAAATTTGGTAAATTTTTTTGTAATAGGTTTGAAGAATATACCTATAACAAAGAATAATATGTCAAAATGCAATCCAGAAATAGCTAGCAAATGAGGTACATTAATTAACATAACCTTACTGCTTGCTATTTTGTCATTAATAAAACCAAAAACAATAGTTTTTCAATATCTTGAAAAATAAATAAAGTTATCACCATAACATTGAATCATTAAATTGATACTTCTTGTTGGATAGACTATTTTTTCAACATATGGCTTATTTAATAAGTATGTAATTGAGTTGGATATAAAAAAATTATTATCATAATTTAATTGTTTTATATCTGTTGTAAGGAAACCGGAGACATTTACTGTAGCGCCTGGAATAACTTTCATAGGTGAAACAAATAAATTAGTAAAAACTAGAATATTATGATTATTATTACTGATTATAAAATAACTATTGGTTGCCTTCGAAACTACCCCCTCAATAATATATTTTCCATTTTCAACATTTTGATAATTTAAGTGATGAATAATGAATGAAATGTAAATTAAAATTGAAAAAATACCTATTGCTAATACAGGCCAATTTTTAATATTAATAAATAAAATTATCGAGATGTAAATTATGATTCAAATAAATTTTGTTTTCACACTGAAAACGGCTAAGTGCACCAATATAGGCAAGCACAATGCAAGCAAGTTTAAATTTACAGAATTAAAATTTTCTTTAATTTTGCAAGTGTTTTTGATCCAATTCCTTTTAAGTGCGCTATATCATTTCATGTAATATTTATTTTTTCTCTCCTTAATTGAAACAAAAGAGTGGATATTTTATTTGACAAACCCATATTTAAAAGTTGATTTTTGTCTTTTATATTTATTCAACTTATTTTAGAAAAAGGTCTTTTTTCGACATTAGATTTTAGATAAGGAATGTAAATTTTACAGTTGGTTTCATATGATTGGTCAAGATTAATGTTCGATAAATCAGCGTTTTGGAGTTTTACAACATTTAATATTTCTTTAAGCGAGATGCCTTTTTTGAAATAATGTTTGCCTTGAAAAAGTACTGCCCCATGTATATCAACAGATATTGTTTGGTTATCGTCAGATTGTTTTCTAAAAACTGTTTTGTTGCTTTTAAAAGCAATTGTAGCAGATATTGATGCACCACAAATAACCATTCCTAAACCAATTAAAATATTTTTTCATTTCATTTCATAATTTAAAATCAAAACTTCTTATTCATGTAAAAAAAAGCGAATAAAAATGAGAAAAATCATTTAATTTTCTCATTTTTGTATTTAATTAAATATATGTGTTTATAAAATCTAATAATTTTTTTGGTTCTTTTTCATGATATAAAACATCAATAATACTCCATAAAAATGGTGTTTTAATATCTTTCATAGTAAGTAAAATTTCTTCTAAAATTTTAGCATTGTGGTAGCCTTCCACTGTTTTTTGGTTATTAGCTAAAACATTTTTTAAACCATTTTTTGCTACTTCATAACCAAATTGAAAATTTCTACTTTTTAGACTAGAACAAGTCAAAAATATATCACCAATGCCCGCTAATTCAAAACCAATTTTATAACTTCCGTGTGGCATAAATTTTTGATAAATCTTATGGATTTCTTTAACGCCAATTGATAATAATGCAGCTTGTGGATTTTGAAAAGGCATCATATAATTAATCATCCCTATACCAATAGCTAGAACATTTTTCAATGCTGCATATAATTCACTTCCTGTTTCGTTGGGATTTAGCACAAGTCTAAAATAGTCATTATTGAAAATTTTAGTAACATCCATTAAGTAGTCCAAATTAGGCCCAACAATATTAATCATAGTTAG
Source organism: Mycoplasmopsis primatum ATCC 25948 (assembly GCF_000702785.1). GTDB lineage: Bacteria > Bacillota_I > Bacilli_A > Mycoplasmatales > Metamycoplasmataceae > Mycoplasmopsis > Mycoplasmopsis primatum. The sequence goes on from NZ_JNJV01000004.1 coordinate 38,063, forward strand.
TTTATTAGCAAATACTTCGACAGCAAATGAAGGACCAATAATAGTACAATAGTCTTCAATATTTTCGCGGAATTCATCATTTATAACGCTTGAAAAAAACTTCTTACTTTTAGAATCAATCCCTTTAGCCACATTAATAATTTTAATTTTACGGTTGCCAATGATATCTTTTATCTGTTTCAAAACGCTAATGATAGCATTTGATGGAACGGCCAAAACTAGAAAATCAAAATGTTCGAGCGCTTGTTTTAAATCTTTTGTGGCACGAATATTTTGAGGATTGTTAAACTTTTGATCACCGAAGTATTTTGAATTAATTCCATGATTAATATCATTTACTTCCTTATCATCAATGCCTCATAATGTTACTTGATGATTATTATAAGAGAGAACACTTGCAAGACCGCTGGCTCAAGCTCCTGAGCCAATAAATGTTATGTGTTTTTTCATAGGTTCCTTTTCTAAAAATGCTGTTTTATAGACTAATTCAATAATTTATATAGTTCTAAAATTGTTTCTAAATTCAGTTGTTGAATTCTTATATTCTCATTTAGATTTAATGTTTTAAATACATTTATTATAAGGCTTTTATCATATTTTGTTTGTAAAGATCAAAATAACTTTTTCCTTCTTGCTAAAAAACAAAGCTTAAAAAAATCTTTTAAATTATCATAATTATCATTAATATTTTGATAAAAATCAAAAGACACAATTGCTGAATCCACTTTTGGTGTAGGAGTAAAGTTACTTTTGCTTACAAACAACTCTTTTTTTACTTTAGCGACATATTGGCAAGTTAAACTAAGTTTAGAATATGAATCAGTATTAGGTTGAGCCACAATTCTGTCCGCAACTTCTTTTTGTACCATCAAAATAGCCCTTTTAAATAAATATCTATTTTCGATAATTTTTAAAATTATTTCGCTCGTGATGTAATATGGAATGTTTCCTATAATTGTAAAATTTGAGTATTCTGTTAAATTTGTAGTTAAAAAATCCTGTTGTATTAATAGCTTATTATCATTGTTAAAAATTCCTAGATTAGACAAATGATCGACCATATCATGATCAATTTCAAAACAAATAAGGTTTGTGGTTATATTAACTAATTCCTTGGTGAGGGCGCCTTTGCCAGGCCCTATTTCTATAATGTTTTTTTCATCAACCATTAGTAGCCCAATAATTTTTTTAATTATTGATGAGTTGTTTAAAAAATTTTGACCAAATTTCTTCTTAGCTTTAATGTTTTTTTGCAAAGTTTATACCAAAGAGTTCTTTTGCGTTTTTTAAAACTTGGTCAGTAAATTTTTCTATTGAAAGATTTTTAATACCAGCAATATAGTTAGCTGTATGAATTACATAATTAGGATAATTTTTTTCACCTCTCTTAGTTGCTGGTGGTAAATAAGGTGCGTCTGTTTCAGTTAAAATCCTATCAATAGGCATTCATTTTAATACTTCCATCAATTGTTTGTTATTTTTATAAGAGACAATAGCACTAAAACTAAAATAACATCCTAATTCATAAAATTTTTTAGCTCAATATAGGTCTCCACTAAAAGTATGAATCATAAAATCAACATCAGGAAATTCATCAATTATTTTATATAAATCTTCATATGAATCACGCATATGCACCACCACAGGTAAATTGTGTTTTTGTGCTACTTTAATTTGTGCTTTAAACGAAGCAATTTGTTTTTCCTTATTTGTTTCAGGATAATAATAATCCAAACCAATTTCACCAATAGCTATAACATCTGGTGTTATCTGCGAATTAATAATTTCACCATCATCAGTACCGGTTGATAAATTAGGATGCACACCAATAACAGGATAAGTGTAATCAAAATGTTTACAAATGTTTAGCACTTCTAAATTTTCAACAGGATCACAGCCAGTTACAAGCATTGCCACTAAGCCTTTGCTGTGCGCTTTTTCAACAACGTGAAAATTATTCTCATAATACATTTTAATTGGATGTGTGTGACAATCGATATATTTAATAGCCATATTTTCTCCTTATTTTCCTAAGCAAAAATTTTTAAACATTTCATCAAGTAAATCTTCATTATCAGCCCTACCTGTGATATCAGCCAAGCTAGATCATGCCTGTCTTAGATCAATTATTGTGACGTCAAAATCATAATGGTTATCAATTGCACTAAGTGCGTCATTAATTGATTGATATGCTTTTTTAATTAATGCTAATTGACGTGCATTATTAACATAGTTATAGGAATTAATATTTATATTAGCAAATGCAGAAGCCAATTTTTCTTTTAGTATGTCTATGTCGTTATTTTTTGCACTAACATAAACGGCATCTTTATTTTTACTACTTGACTTTGTAATTAAATCTTTTTTATTAATTATTGGCATATAAACTTTATTTAATTTAATTGCTTCCTCTTTTATTTTTTTATCAAAGTCATCATTTTTTTGCAAAGGGTCAAAAATATGTAAAACAATATCAGATTTAGATATTTGTTCAAATGATTTATCAATACCTATTTGTTCAATTTTTTGCTTTGTTGCTCTAATCCCAGCTGTATCAATAAATTTAAATAGAAAACCTTTATATTGCCATTGAGCCTCAATAACATCTCTTGTTGTGCCTGCTATATTTGTAACAATCGCCTTATCTTCTTCTAAAAAAGCATTTAGTAATGAACTTTTACCAACATTTGGCTTACCCACAATAGCCACTTTAATACCATCAAAAATAATTCTTGAAGACTCACTTAGTTGAATTGCTTCTTTTATTTTTGAACTAATTGCTTTCAATCTTTGCGGCAAAGCATTATTAAACGGGTTATCAAAATCATATTCTGGATAATCAATTGAAACTTCCATTTCACCTATTAAATAGACCAATTCGTCTTTTAGCTCTTGAATAAATATTGAAGTTTTTCCGTCAAATTTTTTAATAGCTATTTTACTTTGTACTAATGATTCAGCATGAATTAAATCATTAATAGCTTCTGCTTTAATTAAGTCCATTTTTCCATTTAAAAAACTTCTACGACTAAATTCACCAGGCTCAGCCAATCTTGCACCATTAGCTATTAATAATTCTAAAATTCTATTAGTGATTATAATTCCACCGTGACAATTAATTTCCACAGTGTCTTCGCCAACAAAGTTATTTGTTCCTTTATATCACATACATAAAACTTCATCAATAATTTCACTTTCATTAGTTGTATCAATGATTTTTCCAAATGTAATAGTTTGATTCTTGCCAACTTTACCAGTAAAAATTTTTTTAACAATTTCAAAACTTTGGAAGCCACTAACTCTAATAATTGATATGGCTTGATTGATTTTTCCACCAGAAGAGATTGCTGCTATTGTATCATTTATCATAATAGTTTTAATTTTACAATAATTGAAACGAATATTAACTTTCTAAAAGTGTATAAAAATGAGAAAAGCAGGCTTCGTATATTATTTTTTTCCGCATTCATTTTTTTCAATTTGCAACATGTTTGTAAAAATATGAATATTAAAGATAATTTTTTAAATTTATTTGTTAAATACATATTAT
>NZ_JNJV01000005.1 GCF_000702785.1 Mycoplasmopsis primatum ATCC 25948
TCTGTCTTCAATCGATTGAAAATCTTCTATTTTTTCTTTTAAAATCTCTAAAAAATTAGGATTAATTTCCTTGAGTGTATTTACATTGCCTAAACAAGCAATTCTTTTAAAACCTTTTGAAAAACCGCCTGATTGAACCACATGACAATAATCAAATTTTCCATTGCTATTTATTAAAATTATATATTTTCCCATATGCTAATTATAGCATAAATTGTATGTAATTGTAATAAATAATTAGTTTTTTTAAATACAAAGTATTTAAGTATAAAAAATGACCCAAAAAATGGGTCAAACTCAGAAACTCGGGAACTTCAAATTCTAAAACAGTCAAAGTTGCTTTTATTTATTTACTAGTTAAATAATTTTTTTAAATCACGTTTTATATTTTTTGTTTATTATTATTTTATACATAAAAAATTAGCATACTATAAAGGAACAATTATGAAAATAATAATTTTTTCAAGACATGGTCTAAGATATCCATTTAATTTTAGAGAGAAGTCAGTAAATATTTATAATAAAGATATAGCAAATTGAAACTTTGATTCAAACAAAACAGCACACTTAACTGATAAAGGTGCATCAATTGAATTAGCATTTGGCAAGTTTTTAAATCATTATCTTAATATTAATAATGAAACTAATATAAAAATTATTGCCAACTCAACCCAAAGAACATATGAAACGGCTAAAATGCTCGCAAAAGGGTTAAAACCTGATTCTAATCAAACAATTGAATGTGAAGACACAAGTTTCAAAAGCGAAAATGAATGATTTAAATTAGTGTACTTTGATTCAAAATATTTTGATGAAAATAAATTGTCTTATTATGACCAAAAAGCCAATAAAAAAGGCATATATGACAAAATCAATACTTTATTTAATTTAGATAAACAATGTAAATATAACACTGAAAAAACAAGTTTACATTTTAAAGATAATGGCTGATTTGAAGCTACTGGTCCATTATTTTATTCATCTAGCACTTCTGATATACTCCAACTTAAATATTACTTTGGTTTTAATGAAAATGATATTTTTAAATCACAAAATTTTATTGATGATCTTAAATTATTGCTTTTAAGTAAAGATTATGTAATTGATGCATTATGAGCTAACAAACAGCTAGCACTTGATAGTCCAAAAAATGTCTATAAATTAATTAAAAAAGAACTTAATAATGATGCTGACATAACAGCTATTGTTGGTCATGATATCAATATAGCAACAATTTTAGCAGCCTTAGATATAGAAGTTCCAAAGCATGGTCAACCTGAAAAATATCCAATTGGATCAAAGTTAATTTTTTATATAAATGATGATAATAGTTTTAGATTAGAATACTTATTTTATGACTATAAGGACATTAGAGATTTTAATACGAATAGCAAGCCAATTGTTATAGAACTCGCTAATAATGCTAAATTTAAATAAAAGTATGCCTTTATGACGGGCATACTTTTTAATGTTAGTATATCTTTATTATTTGATTTTTTCTTCAAAAATTTTAATCATTTCCTCAGAAGATACAGTTGTAGGATTGTTGAAAACTGTACGGTTAAATAATGATGAGCTAATTTTATTAATAATTGATTTTGATTTATCATCAGTAGCATTAACTTTGGCTATAACTTTTCCATCTTTTGATTCTAATTTTAAAATTGATTTAATTGAAAGTAATGAAGACCTTAAATAGTTCAATGTGCTGATTTCATTATCTGCAATTTTAATTGCTGTATTAGTCTTAGAATCAGAAATTTTCTTTTCAAGTTTTTCAATTTCTGATTCAAATCAGTTTGCAGTTCCTTCGTTAACAACACTTTTGAGTGGAATAATATAACCTGTTGTTTTGGCAAAAGTTTTTCAATTTTCTTCTGCTACTTCTGGATTAGCAATTTTATTAGAACCGGTGTATAGTCATTTTAAAAACATTTTGGTTGCTTCATTTGATTCAGCGTCTTTTGTATCAATACCTAAAAGACTAGAACCACCTTCATGGAAAATTTCTTGTTGTCCTTTTTGAGCAACAGTTAATTGAGGTGCCATAAACACATCTTCGTCTCTTGCGTTCATTTTTTCAAATTTATCAGGGTCTTCCTTGCCAAAGTAATCTTTTGAAAATGGCGTGTTTTTATTTTGATTTGCCCCAACACTAGCTGCAAAACTTATTGCGCTTTTGTATTCTCTAATATTCCATGAACCTCACTCAACTTTAGCACTTTCCATATATTTTATAGATTGAAATACTTTATTATTTTTATCAACTTCATGTTTATATATAGAAATAGATTTTTCGTAATCATTTCATAATTTGGTAAATTTTTCTTTAACTTCACTGTCGTTAGGCAAATTATATTTAACTTTAAAAGTTCCTGTTGAAGTGTCTAAGTCAAAAATTGATTTATCTTTTGGCAAGCTAGCGTGCAATTCTTTAATGAATGTATCTTCTTCATAATCCATTGATAATACTTCACCAGTAATTGTATCTTTGTTGATTTTAGCTGTATCTAATTGCACACCTTTATGAAAGGCAAGCGCTAAATCTCTAATGCTTTTAATTGATTGGAAGGTTTCATCATTAATAGTTAAATCTTTAAAAGCATCAGCAGTTTTTAACTTTAAGGCTTTTCAAATACTGTTTTCAGGAATATCATTTCCTACACCAGCAACACCAGCTTTTCTTGCTCTTATCACTATATCTGCTTTTTCATCAATTGTGCCTTTACCTTCTTGAATTAAATTTAACATTAAGTTAAGAAGGTCTAAATTATAAACAACTGAATCAACATCAGAGTTATCAAATGGAATACTATAAATTTTATCCTCCTTAGAATTTTGACCGGCTAATTTTGAGTGTAAGTCAGCAATTTTACTATTGAATAATGATTTATTAATTCCTTGATCTGATACATCAAGCAATCTTCTGTCTTGATTTAAAACATATGCACCTGATTGAGCACCTAGAACAAGATTAGGAAGTGCTTGATTATTTCCTAAAGTAATATTTTCTTTTATTTTTTTAATTAATTCAAACTCGCTTCATATTTTGATATCTTGTGCAAATTGCATTTTAACCGGTTTGAACCCTGTTTCATTTTTAAAAGTTTCGTTATAGTATTTAACTAATGCTTTAATTCCCATACTTAAAGGAAAGAATGGTCCTTGTGGCATAGCAAACACAATCTCATTTTTTTTATCTTTTGGTTTTTCATCATTGCAGGCAATAGTAGAAGCAGGAATGATGCTTGTTGCAACTAATGCCGCTGAAATTTTAAAAAAATTTCTTTTCATTTTTCTCCTTATATTTATTAAATAAAATAGTTTTTTTAAAATTGAGACTAAATTATAATACTGTTATAAAAAGACATAATATTCATATAAAAATTTCCATTTTTTAATTGAATCTTCTAATTTTTTTACTAAATACAAAATAAATAATTAAAGGTATTAAAACGGAGATTAGTGCACCAGCAGCTTGAATGTTATATTTAACAAAACCAGGTTCATGCCCTAGATTTAAATATCATATAGTAAGGTTTGAATAGCCCTCAGTTAAAATGTACAAAGGTCATAAATAATCATTTCACACCGAAACAAATGAAAAAATGATTAACAGAAAATATGCTAATTTTAATTTTGGCAAATAAACATATATTAATTTATCAAATCATTTAAGATTGTCATTTAATATTATTTTTTCTTTTTCAACACTAGTGTGTTTAGCAATGTTAAAAATATATGTAAATGTGAAAAATGAAAATATTGCATTTGTTACAAAAGCAAAAACAGTAGCAACAAGATTAAGTCTCAATAAAACAAACTTCAAACTTAAATAGATTGAAAATTCAGGTATTAAACTTATCATTAGAAAAAAATATTGAAATATTTTTTGATATATTTCTTTCATTTTAAGCAAACCAGCAATAGCTAATGAGTAAGTTATTATTCTTAACAAAATCAGTATTGTAGAAAAAACTAATGTGTAAGCGAAAGCAATAAAAAAAGGTTTAGCAAATAAATCACTAAAATTTGACCAGTTCCATTCTTTAATTAACAAAAATATTTTACTATCAAGTAAAGATCTATCAGACATTAATGCATATAAAAGTAAATAATATAATGGGAATAAAACCATTATACATAATAGACAGATTATTAAATATTTTCCAATTTCTTTACCTAACTTTAATCACATTTTGAGCGTCCTTGTTTTTAAATTTTAAGTATCAATATTTTATTTTTTTACTGATCTTCAGTATATATTTAGGTCTAAGCAATTGAACTAGACAAATAATAAATAGTAAATATATAAAACTAAAGAAAGCTGATGCATAACCTTTTTCAAATTCTAGTGAACCATTTAAACCACCGCCCATATATTTGATTGTATAACTAGTAAGAGTGTGAGCTTTTCATAAATCAATATCATAAGTTGAATCAAGCAGAACATCAGGTAATAGCAGTGATGCAAAAATAAAATTAGTGAATATAATAGAAAAAAACACTTTTGATATTTGATTAATATATATAAATCTAATACGTTGAATTAATGATAAATTATCATTAATCATCATCTTTTTATATTTAATATCAGCAAGGTTAATAGCTGAGGCTAGTAAAACTGTGTTAAATGGTAATGATCTTCAAATTTGAAAAATTGAATAATAAATTCAAATTGGAATTCTTTTATTTCCGTTAGTAAAACCATATTCATTTTGACCAATAATCTTGAAAAACAGCCCTTTTTCACCAAAAAACAATGTGAATGCAATTCCAACAGCAAAGCTTGAAATAAAGAACTGTGAAAAAATTAGTGTGAGAAAAAAGTTTTTTGAAATTTTAGAAAGTATTGATTCAATTAATAGCGCAAAACCAAAAGCAGCACAAAATGAAATAAATGTGGCAACAAATAATACAGCCGTTGAGTTTTTAATAGCGCTTAAAAATTGATCATCATTTCAAATTTTTTTATAATTTCCCATCCCTATTTTATGTATGGTGTGATTTGTAGGGTCAGGATAAAATTTAAGTGATGAAGCAAATGTTCTAAATATTGGTATTAATGTGAAAATTAATATACAAATTAGTAAAGGAGCAATAAGAGCAAAAATGGTTAATAGTTTAAAAATTTTAGGATTATTTTTTTTCATAAACTCTGTTTCCTTTTTCATCAAACAATAAAATATCAGAGTCAGAATAATCTAAGCAAACCTTTTGTCCGATTTCAAAATCATCATTATTTAGAACAACTTTTCACACTTCATCATTGCTAGCTTTGATATCATAATGAGTCAAATCACCAAAATTCTTTTTACTAATAATTTGATAAGGACTATTATCGTCTTTTTTTAAATGAATTTTGTATGGCCTAATGTAATAGCTGATGTCGTTTTCTTGTTTAACGAAATTTATTTCTGGTGAACCAATAAATTTAGCGACAAATAAATTTGCTGGATTTTCATACATTTGCGACACATTAGAAAATTGTTGGACTTCACCTTTATCCATTAGAATGATTTTGTCACTGATTTTAATAGCATCATGTTGATCATGTGTTACTAAAATAATGCTTAGATTAAATTCTTTTTTAATGTTAATTAGTCAATCAATAGTGGACTCTTTTATTTTTGCATCTAATGCTGAAAATGGTTCATCCATTAAAACAAGAGCAGTTCTTTTGATTATTCCCTTAGCAAAAGCTACTCTTTGTTTTTGACCTCCTGATAGTTCATTAACATTTCTATTTAATAATTTTTCAATTCCTAATTTTTGTGCTATTTGTTCTAATTCTGATTTAAATAAAGTTTTTAACCTAATTGAATTTAAAAATTTAAACTTGCTTTTATTATTTTTGTTTCAAAATAAAAATCAGATCAATTTAAAATATTTCAACTTTTTTATAAAGTTACTCTTTTTACTATCACTAACAGCATCTAAATATTCATTGTAGATTTTAATTAATTTGGTTGCTGTTATATTGCTAAAATAATTATCTAAAAAGTTTTTTCTAACAATATTTTTCCATTTTTCGCTGTTTTTAGCACTTAAAAAGACATTATTAAAAACTGATACATTCTCATAAACTGAGTTTTCTTGCATAATATACGCTATTTCATTCATTTTAGGATCACCATCAATAGAAATAGTGCCCTTGCTAGGTTTAAGATAACCTAATAATAAATTTAATAACGTAGTTTTACCTGAACCTGATGGCCCAAGCAATGATATGATCTCATTTTTAGGTAATTTTAACTCCTTAATTTGAATATCGAACTGTTGTTGTTTTTTGTTATATTTAAATGCTAGATCATCTATTTTAATTAGAACATTATCATCTTTTCTTGCTGAATTGTCCATAGTGATAATAATTATAAAATATCTATAAAAAAGCATAATATAAAAAGTTTGAAGTTATGAAACTTCAAACTAATTATTATTATTTAGTTAAAAAATTGCTTAATATTTTAATAAATGCTTCTCAATTTTCTTCAAACATCATATGTCCTGTTTTTGGAATAAATACAGTTTCTACATTTGAAACCTTTTCTTGATAGTATTTAAGACAATTATCTTTATCTATGACACCATCTTTTTCACCTAAAATTAAGAGTGCAGGCACTTTAATTGATTCTAATCCTTTTTCGATTTCATTATGCAATGATAAAACAGGTAAAGATAAACCAAGTTTAATAATAGTTGGGTTATTGTATTCCATAGGGTCAAAATTACTTTGTGCTTCTTCCATCCATTCTTTATTTGATGTAAATTTACTAATGTCGTAATATAAAGCTTCTAAAAAAGTTAAATATTCATCAAATGTTTTAGGGAAATAACTATTTTTATAATCAGTAGCGCGAGCTAGTGAGGTTTTATTCATAGGTGCAATAAAAACCATTTTCTTAAATAAATCTGGACGTAATTTGTAGGCCAATGCTATTGTTCCGCCACCCATAGAATGTCCTATTAATGTAACATTTTTTAAATTATTTTTTAAAACAAAGTCAACAACTAATTGGGCAAATTGTGGAACAGAAACATCGTGATTATTAACAGCTTTTACACCTTGATTGCCTGGAAATTGCAATGCATAATAATTAGATTTTGTTCAATATTTTTCAAATGTTTTAAATACCTCTGGCGAAGAATTAAAACCATGACAAAAAACAATATTTTCATTTGGATTATTATTATCTTTAAATGTGTATTTATAATCGTAAATTATTTTATTCATTTGAACCTTTCAATAAATATGATTTATAAATTTTGATTAATACTTTGATAAAAAACTAAAAAGACAGTATGACTTTTTAGTTATATTAAATATGAGGTAGATAATCAATACTTATTATTTACCAGGTTTATTAGGTAAAATTTTTGCTGCTTCAATTAACACTGCTAGCGCTGCAATAGCAATATCGCATTCAGTATCATTCATTTTAGCAATTTGTTCATCAGTGTATTTTTCTTTTTCAGGAACTACACCACCCTTTTTTTCATAAATTTTTACTAATTCATTATATTTTGCTTTAACTTCTCTTTGTTTTTTTGTTAATTTGGTGCAAGCAACAACTGTTAATGGTAATGATATTGCTGCCATTGTAGCACCACCACTTAATAATATTTTTTTATAGTTCATAAAAACTCCTTAATTTTCTTATTATTAAAATGTATTTACTATAACAAATGATACCAAAAATTGAAAATGTTGCTTCTTTCTATGATATATTGGAAAAGATTCTTAGTGTTTTATAGTTAATTTTGAGCCTTAATGAATATTTGAATGCAAAATATATTCCTCATAACTAAAATTGACTATAGTTAAGACTTTCCCAGTTAGCAAATCAAAAATTCCATATACGTCTTTTTTATAGGCATATATGGAATTTTGCTAAATTTAATTACAATGTAAATTTTTAAAATATTTTAGTTTAAAGTAACAGTAATAGTTTTCTCAATTGATATACTTTTTTCTGTTAGAATGTAAGCATTTGGATTATTTTTTACTGAAAAAGTAATTTTAAAATGGTAATCACACATTAACTTATTATTTTCTTTTTGGAAATTATCTATTTTAACAAACTCTACATATGCGCCAGATAATGAAAATTTATTATTATTGCTATCAACGACTAAATCTTTATCTTTATCATAACCTTTTATAATTAGACTTTGGCCGGTACCAAGAAATATCATATTTCAAATGTTATTATCTTCAACTATATTTCCTTTTTCAGCTGGGCGAATAATATTTCAATAACCGTTTTGTGAATTAAAATATTTGCTATCAGTTGTTAAAAATTTTTCTTTATTTGTTGAATTATTGTATAACTCAGCTAATTCTTGTTTAATCTTTTCTCATTTTGGATTTTTAGGATTTTTTTCTGTTATACCAAAATTTTTAAAAAAGTATTCTTGACTAAGTTTTTTGAAGCCTGATATAGTAACTTCTTGAGACTTAGAGACAGTTTCATTTCCTGTTTTATCATATCCAATCAAAGCTACTTGTAAATGAAGTTGACCGCTTAAATCATCATAACCAGCAGATTGAATTTGGTATGAAAAGGTTGAAAAGCCATATTGCGCTTTATAATTATTTTCTTTTTCAAATTTAACAAATGCAGGATCTAAATTGGCTTTTATTTTTTCATAAAAGTATTTATATTCAGAAGCGTAACTAAAATCTTTTTTTGCTTCTCTTATATCTTTAATAAATTTAACTTTGTCATGCAATAAATAACTTAAAACATCTTCTTTGGTATAAGAGTGATCATTTGGCAATGCTTTTCTAAGGTTTTCAAAAATCACCACTTCTTTGTTTTCTCATTGACTATTAATATAATGCTTATAAATTAATTTGATTTGCAATTTTAAAAAATAATCTGAACCATCTTTATAAATTTTAAAGATTGGGGCACTATAACTTGGATAGGCAGTTTCTTTTAAAAGGTTTAAAACATCAATAAGATTATGATCTTTTGTAAAACATTGAAGTTCAGTAAAATAATCAAATAATGCCTTTGATTCCATTTTTAATAAATCATCAATAGTTTTATTTTCTTCTATTAATTTAATGTTGCTAATTTTAATATTGAGATCATCTGATAATTTATCACCAACCCTAGGTGTTAAAAAGCCATCAACTTTAACTGATGTTGAAAATGAATTATTATTATATAAACCATCAATATTTAAATTTATAAAACCTTTTAAATCATCAATTTCACTTATTTTAATGTTAGTTAAATTAAATTTATCATTTTTTAATGGCTTTATCCTATCAAAATTATTTGAGGCATAATCATGAACATTAAAATGGAATAAACTTATTAATTCACTACGATGTTTAGCATCATCATATTTTTCTGACTTGTCATTTGGCTTATCTGGATTAGGCTTATTAGGATTATTAGGCTTGCTTGGTGTATTTGGTTCATTGGGTTTGTCTGGCTTGCTTGGTGTATTTGGTTTATCTGGATTGTTTGGTGTATTAGGGTTGTTAGGAACATTGGGCTTGCTTGGTGTATTTGGTTCGTTAGGTTTATCTGGGTTGTTTGGTGTATTTGGTTCGTTAGGTTTATCTGGGTTGCTTGGATTATTAGGGTTGCTTGGTGTATTTGGCTTATCAGGCATACTATTATCTTTGTTTGAGCTATTATTACATGATGATAGCGCAATAGTAAATGGTAAAATGCCTGCTAATGAAGCTAAAATTAATTTTTTTCTCATCATTCTCCTTTGGATTTTCTTAGTCAAAAAAAATTATAAATATAAAATTTATAATTTAGTTTGGTTAATATAATTAAAGAGTTACAAATTTTCCACCAGCTTTTTCAATAGCATCAATAGCTGATTTTGAAGCTGCATGAAGTGAAACATTAAGTTTTTTGGTTAATGTACCATTGCCTAATAATTTAACAGGCATTGATCTTTTGATTAAGTTTGCTTTAAAAAGCGATTCAAGATCAACAGTGGCATTGGTTTTGAAATTATTTTCAAGATCGATTAAATTAATAATTTGATATTCGATGTGATTAACATTAGTAAAACCACGTTTTCCGATACGACGGAATCATGGAGTTTGACCACCTTCAAATCCTAATCTGTGTCCGTGTCTTTTATTTTGACCTGATTGACCTTTGCCAGCTTGTTTTCCTTTGCCGGCTGCATGACCACGTCCAACACGATGTTTTTCCACACGAGAACCTGGATTAGATTTTAAATTACTTAATTTCATAATTTCTCCTTATAGTTTATTTAGCAAGAAGGTCTTTAACTTCTTTATCACGAATATCAGCAATTTGTTCAGGCATTCTTAATTGTTGTAAAGCTTTAAGAGTAGCTCTAACGATATTAGCTTTTGAACGAGAACCATAGGTTTTTGTGTAAATATCAGTATAACCAGCTAATTCAACAACAGCACGTACTGTACCTGATGCTACAAGACCTTTACCTTTTGGAGCAGGTTTAAGCATTACACGTGATGCTAAAAATTTAGCATGAATTTCATGTGGAACTGTAATTTTGTTGAAAATTGGAACTGTGATTAAGTGGTTTCTTGCATCTTTAACAGCTTTTTTAATTGAATCTGGAACTTCATTTGCTTTGCCGTGTCCAAAACCAACTCTACCTTTTTTATCACCCACAACTACAAAAGCTGCAAATGAGAATCTACGACCACCTTTAACAACTTTTGTAACACGACTAATATTTACAACTTTTTCGCTAAATTCATTGTTTGATTCACCAAAACGTGTTTTGTTTTTCACTCTTGGTTTACGGTCAACAGGTTTTTTAGCAGCAGTTTCTTTTGAATCTTGACCTGTTTTCTTTTCTCAAATTTGTTTTTTACCGCTTCCATCGGTAGGTTTTTTAGCTTGGTTCACGTTTTGTGTTCTAGTAGCAGGTCTTTTAGTTTCAACCTTTTTTTCTACTTCTTTTTTTTCTACATCTGCCATATTAGAATTTAACTCCTTTTGATCTTACGCCTTCTGCAAAAGCTTTAACACGTCCATGATAAATATAGCCTGAACGATCGAAAACGATTGACTTAATTTTTAAACCTTTAATAATTTCACCCATTTTTTCGCCAAGTATAGCAGCAGCTTTAATATTACCGTTGTACTTGCCTTTTTCTAATGTGCTAACGCTTGCTAATGTAGTTCCCTTTGTATCGTCAATTAATTGAGCATAAAAGTTTTGAAGTGATTTAAATACGCATAATCTAGGCTTAACAGCAGTGCCTTTAATTTGTTGACGTTCACGTGTATGTTTGATAACACGTGCTTGATTTCTTGATAATGTTGCCATTTATAAATCCTTTCTCAACTACTTAGAAGCAGTTTTTCCTTCTTTACGACGTATAACTTCATCTTTATATGCCACACCCTTGCCAGAATAAGGAATTGGCTTACGTGTAGCACGCACAACTGCGGCAAATTGACCAACGATTTCCTTATCAATTCCTGAAATAGTTAACTCTACTGGTTTAGGAACTTCGACTTTTATACCAGCAGGAATTTCTAAATTAATAACATGAGAAAAACCCGCTGAAACTTCCAAAATGTTGCCTTTTAATACAAATTTAAAACCAACACCTTTGATAACTAACTCTTTTTTATATCCTTGTGACACACCAATAAGCATATTTGACAATAATGCATTAGTTGTACCATGTAATTGTTTAGTTGCTTTTTCTTCATTAGCTCTAATTGTGCTAATTGAATTGTCTTCAATTTTAATTGCAATTAATGGACTGAAACTTTTTTCTAATTTTCCAAGAGGGCCTTGAACTGTCACTAGTGTACCGTCTTGAACAATTGATACACCAGCAGGAATAGTTAATACTCTATTTCCAACACGCGACATCTTAACCTCCTATCAAATGTAGGCAAGTACTTCACCACCTACATTTTCCTTACGAGCTTGTTTTTCAGTCATTACACCTTTTGAGGTTGAGATAATTGCAGTACCATAACCTGATAATACAGATGGTAAATTATTTGCCTGTGCATATACTCTAAGACCTGGTTTTGAGATACGTTTGAAGTCAATAATGGCTGATTGTTTGCCTTTATATTTTAATGAAACTTCAAGCACTTTATCTTTACCATTACCTTTGGTTATAAAACTTGAAATGTATCCTTCTGCTAAAAGAATATCTAGAATTTTGGCTTTTTTGTTTGAAAAAGGAATAATTACAGTTTTAAATTTTCTTTGATTAGCGTTTTTAATTCTAACAATCATATCTGAAATAGGATCTATTATAAACATAATTATCAACTCGCTTTCTTCATGCCTGGAATTTTGCCTGCGTGAGCTAATTCACGGAAACAAATACGGCAGATTTTATATTTTCTTAAAACTGCATGTGGACGTCCACATAATTCACAACGTGTGTAAGCACGCGATGAGAACTTAGGACATTTTTTTTGTTTTGCTTTTAATGAGCTTTTTGCCATATTATTTATCTCCCTTAACAACTTTTGCAAATGGAATACCAATTAATTCTAGTAAGCTTTTAGCTTCATCATCATTATTTACTGATGTGATAAGTTGGACATCAAGTCCCTTAATTCTTCTAATTTTGTCAAATTCAATTTCTGGGAAGATAATTTCTTCCTTAACACCTAATGAATAATTTCCTCTACCATCAAATGCTCTTGGATTAGCACCACGAAAGTCACGAATACGAGGCATAGCTACATTAATAAGTTTTTCAAGAAAATCTCACATTCTGCCTCTTCTTAATGTAACTTTTCCACCCATTGGCATACCTTCACGTAATTTTCATGAAGCATTTGATTTTTTAGCACGAGTTTGGAAAGGTTTTTGACCTGAAATAAGTGTTAATTCATTAAGCACTTCTTCAATAGCTTTTGAGTTTGAAACTTCTTTACCAGCAGTCATATTAAGCACAATTTTTTCTAATCTTGGCACTTGCATAATTGACTTATAGTTATATTTTTTAACTAAAGCTGGAACAACTTCTTTTTGATATTTTTGTTTTAAATCCATAATTAAAATTCCTTCTTAGTTTTAGTTAAAATACGAACTTTTTTATTGTCTTTGCCTATTTTATAGCCAATTCTAGAATATTGAGCTGGTGCATTTTTTGTTGCTTTTCTAGTTAATACTGAAAGATTTGAAACATGAATAGGAGCTTCGACTTTTTTAATTGAACCATCGCTGCCTTGACTTGGTTTAACGTGTTTTGTTACTAAATTGATACCTTTAACAATTGCTCTATTGCTATTAAGATCTACTCTAACAATACGACCTGTTTTGCCTTTGTGACTTCCAGCTGTAATAACTACTTCATCATTTTTTCTAAATTTGATTTTCATAATTACCTCTATAACACTTCAGGAGCAAGTGAAACAATTTTTAAATAACCTTTATCACGCAATTCACGCGCAACAGGTCCAAAAACACGTGTACCCCTTGGAGACTTATCATCTTTAATAAGCACAACTGCATTGTCATCAAAGCGAATATGTTGTCCATTTGGACGGTGAATTCCATAACTTGATCTAACAATAACAGCCTTTACTATTTGACCTTCTTTAACGATTCCAGTTGGAATTGCTTTTTTAACTGAACATATAATAACATCACCAATATTTGCTGTTTTTTTACGTGAGCCGCCTAATACTCTAATAACTCCCACTTCTTTTGCGCCTGAGTTATCAGCTACATTTAATCTAGATAATTCAATAACCATAGATTATTTACTGCTTTCATTATTAGTTTGCTTAATAGCAACTAATCTAAAATGTTTGGTTTTAGATAGAGGGCGGGTTTCCATAATTGAAACAATGTCATTAACTTTAGCAGCATTTTTTTCATCATGAACAGCAAATTTTTTAGCAACTCTATAACGTTTTGAATACAAAGCATGTGAACGGTAACTTTCAACTTCAACAATGATAGTTTTATCACCACGAGCTGATGTTACTTTTCCTTGTAATACTTTCCTTTGGTTTCTATCCATTATTTAGCTCCTTTATTTCTTTTATTTAGTTCAGTCTTGCATCTAGCAATATCATGTCTAATAGCTTTAATTTTATGGCTTTGGTCTAGGCTTCCGGTTGATTTTTTAAAATTTAAAGTTCATAATTCAGCTTCTAAATCTTTTACTAATTTTTGGAGTTCATCAAGTGATTTAACTTTAATATCTTTATAAAGCATTATTGATTACCTCCTTGATTTTGTTCACTTTTAGCAACAATTTTTCATGAAACTGGTAATTTGTGACCACCTAATCTAAGTGCTTCACGCGCTATTTCTTCTGAAACACCTGATACTTCAAACATCATAGTGTTTACTTTAACAGCACAATATCATTTATCAGGACTACCTTTACCTGAACCCATCCGAACACCTATTGGTTTAGATGTTTTTGAAAAGTGAGGGAAAATTCTGATAATAACATTCCCTTCACGACCCATATGACGTGTAATAGCAATACGGGCTGATTCGATTTGGCGAGCGTCGATTCAAGCTGATGTAACTGCTTGAAGTCCAAAGTCTCCAAATTCAACTGTATTTCCTTTTTGTGCTCTACGTTTGTCATGACGTACTAAAAAAGGTTTACGATATTTAGTTCTTTTTGGTTGAAGCATTTTCTTTATCTCCTTCCAAAATTTCACCTTTTGAAATTCAAACTTTGACACCAATAGCACCATAAATGGTTTTTGCTGTTGCTTTAGCAAAGTCCACATTTTGTCTTAAAGTGTGAAGTCTCATTTCACCACGATTATATCCTTCTGCTCTAGCCATATCAACACCATTTAAACGGCCAGAAACTTGGGTTTTAATGCCTTTGGCTCCAGCTCTTAGGGCATCGTTAATAATTAACTTTTGAGCAACACGAAAACTTTCACGGTTTTCTAATTTTTGCGCAATAGCTTCAGCAGCTAATCTTGCGTTTAATTCTGGTTGTTTTAAAAGAGTAACTTGTAAATTAATATCAAGTGATTTATTTTTTAAGTATATATGTAAATCTTTGGTAAGTTTTTCAATATTTGCACCATTTTCACCAAGCAATTTTGCTGGTTGGCTAGTTTGTAAGTTGATAGTAATTTTATTAGCTTGATTTCTTTTAATTGAAACATTGCCTAATTGGTATTTTCTTACTAATTTATCGAAGAATTTATAAATTTTAGCATCTTGAACTAAAAGGCTTCCATAGTTTTGTTTTTCAGCAAATCATACAGAGTTAATGCTTTTGCTAATTCCATAACGGAAACCATTTGGATTAACTTTTTGTCCCATACTATAAATCCCTTTCTTCTAATGTAATTGATAAATTAGATGTTCTTTTTAAAATCGAAAAAGCTCTTCCTTGTGAATGTGGTTGATATCTTTTAAGTGTAGGTCCTTCATTAACTAAGATTTCTTGAATAAATAATTTTGTAGCATCCATTCCATGATTATTGGTAGCATTAGCGATAGCTGAATTTAGTAATTTAATAAATAATTCAGATGATTTTTTGTTTGTGTTATTAAGAATACCAAGAGCAACTCTAACGTCTTTATTTCTAATTAAATCAGCAACTAAACGAGCTTTACGAGCTGAAACTCTTTGCATTTTAACACTAGCTTTAGCTTGTTGTTTATCCATGATTATTTCTTCTTACCTTTGTCAGCACCGTGACCTGAGTAGGTTCTTGTAGGCACAAATTCACCTAACTTATGTCCTACCATATCATCGGTTACATATACATCAATAAATGCTTTACCATTATGAACTTGGAATGTTAAACCAATAAAACTTGGGAAAATGGTTGATCTTCTTGATCAGGTTTTAATAGGTTTTTTAGGTGCTTTGCCCTCAACGATAGCATCAACTTTTTTAAGTAGGCTTTCGTCTGCAAATGGGCCTTTTTTAAGACTACGAGACATTATTTAGTGTCCTTTCTTCTTCTTAAAATCAATTTTGTTGAAGATTTCTTAGTTTTTCTTGTTTTAACTCCAAGAGCTTTTTTACCTCATGGAGTTAATGGAGCCTTACGTCCAATAGGTTGTCTACCTTCACCACCACCATGTGGGTGATCAATAGGGTTCATAACAGAACCACGAACTGTTGGACGTGTTCCAAGATATCTGTTTCTACCAGCTTTACCTAATTGCACAAGTAAGTGATCTTCATTACCAACTGAACCTATGGTTGCTTTACAACGAGCAAGTATTCTACGTGTTTCACCAGATTTAAGACGTAGAACAACATATTTACCGTCGTCATCCTTACCTAATATTTGTGCTGATGTTCCAGCACTTCTTGCAATAATGCCACCACCACCGGGTTGCATTTCTATATTATGAACAAAAGTACCTTCTGGAATGTTTGCTAATGGTAAGCAGTTACCTACTAATATATCAGCATTTGTTCCTGAAATAACTGTTTGTCCTACATTAATGCCTTCTGGGGCGAGAATGTATCTTTTTTCTCCATCTGCGTATGCTAATAAACAAATATTTGCTGATCTGTTTGGATCATATTCAATTGTTTTAACTACAGCTGGAATATTATCTTTGTTACGTTTAAAGTCAATAATCCTATAGTATCTCTTTACACGGCCACCTTGGTGTCTAACAGTAATTTTACCTTGGTTATTACGACCTGAGTTTTTCTTTAAAATCACCATAAGTGATTTCTCAGGCGCATGACCGCTTAAATTTTTTGAATAATCAAGAGATGACATATGACGGCGACCATTTGTAACTGGCTTAAAATGTTTAATTGCCATTTCTGTAATTCTCCTTGCTTAAAAATAGTGAGGAATTTTTCTTTTAAGCAAATTTAATCCTCTTATTTTGTTTCTTTTTTAGTAGTTGTTTTTTTAGTTGTTGAAGCCTTTTTTACAGTTGTTTTCTCTGCTTTTTCTTTAGCAGGTTCTGCTTTTTTATCGCTTGCTTTTTCAACTTTTGCCTTAGCTTTTTTAGCAGCTAATTTTTCAACTAATTTAGCTTCTTTTTCTTTGGTAGCAGCTTTTTCAGCTTTTGCTGATGCAGCTTGTGCCTTTAATTTAGCTTCATCTTGTTTTGTTTCTTCTTGTGGATATAAAGTAATCTTATAACCGTCAGCTAATTTAACTAAAGCTTTTTTATATCTATTTTTAAAACCGTGATAACGTCCTAAGTTTTTAGGTTGTTTATCAACTTTGATTGTATTAACTGATAAAACTTTAACCTTGAAAATAAATTCAATAGCTTTTTTAATTTGGTACTTGTTAGCACTATATTCAACTTCAAATGTATAAAGGTTTTTTTCTAAACCTAAATTTGACTTTTCGGTAAGAATTGGTTTATGAATAACACGAGTGATTTCCATTATTTAATTCTCCCTTCAAAGTTAGATAGCGCTTCATTAGATAGGATAAGTGCATCTGCTCATACCAAGTTTTCAACAGAAACTGAATTTGGTTTGACGCAAATTACGTTTTGTAAATTGCTTACTGATTTATAAACCATTTCATCTGTTGTAACAAGTAAAATGTGCTTTAATTCTTGAATTTTAAGTGCAGTTAGTTTTGCCACTGCTTCCTTGGTAGAAATTTTGGTTAATTTGAAGTCATTAACAATAACTGCTTTGCTATTTGCTAATAAAGTTAAAGCAGATACAAAGGCATTTAAACGAACTTTCTTATTAACTTTAAGTTTGTAATTTTTTTCAGGAGTAGGTCCAAAAGCTCTACCACCACCAACTCAAATAGGTGATCTAGTTGAACCAGCACGTGCTCTACCTGTGCCTTTTTGTCTTCAAGGTTTCTTGCCACCACCACTTACTTCTGCACGACTTTTAACATCATGAGTACCTTGACGTTGAGCAGCTCTATCTGATATAATGGTGTCAAAAATTGCTTGTGAATAAATTTTTGGTGAAGCAAAAAGTTTTGAATTTAATTTCTTTGTGTCGAAATCAAGCACTATAACTTTCGCAAAGCTTTCTTCTTGAATTCCACGAGCCTTTGATGTACTTACTTTAATTTTTGGATTTGAAGTTGTTATTTTGCTCATTTTTCTTTTGGCTTTTTCAGCTTCTTTTTGAATTTTGCTAAGTGCTTCAGCAGCTTCTTTTTCAGCTTTAGCTTTTGCATTAGCTTCTGCTAATGCTTCTTTTTCTTTGGCAGCAGCTAATTCAGAAGCAGCTTGTTTAGCTGCTCTTGATGTTTTAGCAGCTTGAGCTTTTAATTCAGCTTTTGTAGCTTTTTTAGGTTTTGAAACTTTTTCAAGTGAAACTTCTATTGTTTTAGTTGAAGTTTTTTTAGCAGTAGTTGATTTTTTAGCTGATGTAGTTGTAGCCTTTTTAGTTGTAGAAGATGTTTTCTTAGCTGTTGATGATGTAGTAGCTGTTTTAGCTGTTGTAGCTTTTTTAGTAGTAGAAGCTGTTTTTGTCTTCTTTTCTTTTTCTAATTCAGCCATTATTTATCTCCTTCAGCAGCTTTTTCTTCTTTATCTTTTGCAGCTTGTGCAGCAGCTTCTTCTTCAGCTTTAGCAATAAGTGGTTCTAATTCACTTGATGTCATACCAACTGTAACTTCAATTTTGAATTTTTTAGCTTTTTCAATAAGCTCATTCATTTTAAGAACTTCTTTAATATCAACAAGTTTTGTAACTTCTTTTGCTGGAAGTCCTTTAATTGCTTCTTTAATAACTACTAATGAGTTTTTAGCTCCTGGAATTGAGCCTTTAATTAGAATTATGTTATTTGCGACATCAACTCTAATTACTTCTAAGTTTTGAACTGTTGTTTTAACAGCCCCTAAATGTCCTGGCATAGTCATACCTTTGAAAACACGGTTACCAGATATATCACCTAATGAACCAGTTTGTCTTGTTGGTTGACTACCACCACCACCACCGTGTGATTGAGGACCAATGTGTTGATTTCATCTCTTAATTGTTCCTGCAAAACCTTTACCTTTTGAGGTTCCAGTGATGTCGACAAGTTCGCCAGCTTTAAAAATATTTGCTGCAATTTCTTGTCCTAATTCGTAGCCTTCCATGCCACGAATTTCTTTCGTGTATTGCTTAGGTGTTGTTTTAGCTTTTGTAAATTGACCTAATTGAGGTTTATTTACTCTGCTTTCTTTTTTCTCAAAAGCAGACAATTGGGTAGCAACATAACCGTTTTTATCTGCTGTAAGAACTTTAGTAACAACATTTGGTTTAACTTCAACAACAGTAACAGCCAATCTTTGACCTAGTTCTGTATAGATTTGAGTCATTCCAACCTTGCGTCCTAAGATTCCTTTCATTTTAGCATCTCCTTTGTTTATATTTTGTGATGACCATTGCTTGTTTTAAACAAGTTGGATTTATTTTTGTGCGATTTGAATTTCTATACCTGATGGTAATTCAAGTCTTTTAAGTTGATCAACTGTTTTTTCATTTGGATCAATGAAAACAATTAATCTTTGAAAAGTTCTACTTTCAAATTGTTCACGTGATTTTTTATTAATGTGAACAGATCTTAAAATTGTCACAACTTCCCTTTTTGTTGGAAGTGGAACTGGACCACTATATTTAGTTTTGGTTTTGGTTGCTAATTCAACAATTTTTTTAGCACCAAAATCAGCTAATGAGTGATCAAAACTTTTCACCTTGATATTTAATTTACTCATGTTGCCTCCTTTGTTCATAAAATTGAACTTTACTCCACAAAAATTTCTCAGTATATCCTCGACAACATTATGGTATATCTGACAACCTTTTGCTTCAATGTAAATGTTGCATTTTCAATTATAGTGCAAAAGTATTTTTTTAATAGTAAATTATTAAAATTTATTTTCTATGTATTATTAAATAATACTACTTATACTAAGATTTGGCTATTTTTAGCATAAGAGAATTAAGTGTAAAAACAAAAAATTTGTAAATGAAACACCAAAAAGAGTTGTAAGTTTATTTTTTGCCTTGTTTTAAACAAAAAAACAACTTAAAAAAATTCAATTAATAAAAGTAATAAATTATTATATATAAAATAAATCATATATATTGAATTATGATATAACCTAATAATTAATAAATTTGATATATTCTAATTATGAAATTATGATTAACATTAATTTAATACTGATTTTTAAGTTGCATTAATTTTGCTATTTTAGTTTTTTATGTTGTTAATTTATTGTAATAAATCTTGGTGCAATACTAACTTCAATAAAAAATATATGAATAAATAGTTGAAAAAGTGGTTTTCCTTATGAGACTACATTATAGGAATAAAAAGAAATTTTTTTGTTTATAATTTTTTATTTATGTAGTATTATTATTATAATTCACCTTAAAAATAAATAAGTAAATGCATGAAAGGACAACTAATGACTAAAAAAGAATTTATGAAAGAAGTTGCTGACAGAATGGATGTTCCAGTTAGAGTAGCTGACCAATTTTTTGATGCTTTTGTTTTTGTTCTTAAAGAACAATTAATCGCAGAAGAAAAAATTCAATTATCAACACTTGGTATTTTTGAAACAAAATTAAGAAGAGGACGTGAAACAATTAATCCTTTCACAATGACAGATTTAACAGTTCCCGAAAAACGTATTGTTAAATTTACACCATCTAAATATCTAAAAGAACTTGTTAACTTCTAATATATGTAAATATTATTAATTAATATAAGGCAAAAAGTCAATTATTCCTGGAAAGGTCAAAGGGATGGCTTTGCCTATTTTTTTTATCCATTCATATCGATACATATTTTTGGCTTCAATAGTAAGAAAATCTTGATAATTAACTACATAAAATTCATCATATAAACTAAAAAAAATAATAAAAAATGCCAAACCACCATTATTCATTATAGCTTGTAAATATTCCTTTTGGTGATATTGAATATTTAATTTAGGCAAAAAATTCTCATTTGTACTTTTAGCTTCAAATGCTACAAATTTGCCTTTGTAGCAACCAATATAATCTACTGTTGACTTCTTATATACATAAGCATCGTAGGCTGATATTTTCTGTTTTTTATTTATTAGCTGACTAAATTTAATAGGTAAATTTTTCTTTTCAATAAAAGCTATATTATTATTAGCATAATAATTTATTGTTTGATTAATAATAGTTTCTAGAAACATTCCTCTATTCTTATACATATATTATTTATATTTACAAAAAATCTTATTTTTATATAATGAAACAATATTAGGAAAAAATACCTATTTTTACTAAGTAATTTCGCTTTTTTAACCAAAATTAAGAAATCTTTTTTATTAAATTGAAAGGATAAAATAATGAAAAAAGATAATGATCTTAACAAAGAACAAAAAGATTTAATAAAAAGTACACTTAGTGAAATTACTAGAAAATTTGGCCAAGAAGCTATTATGATATTTAATCAAGATAAACTAAATGAAAAAATTGAAACATTCTCTTCTGGTTCATATTTATTAAATAATGCACTAGGCATAGGCGGTTATCCAAAAGGTAGAATTATTGAAATTTATGGTCCTGAAAGCAGTGGAAAGACAACACTTTGCTTACATGCTATTGCCGAAATTCAAAAAACAGGTGGCGTTGCAGCATTTATAGACGCAGAACATGCAATTGATCCTTTATATGCTAAAAATTTAGGGGTGGATTTAAATACATTGATTTTAAGTCAACCAGATAGCGGTGAACAAGCTATGGAAATCGTAGATATCTTAGCAAAATCAGGAGCAATTGATCTAATAGTCGTTGATAGTGTAGCTGCATTAGTACCTCTCGCAGAACTTGATGGTGAAATGAAAGATCAACAAGTGGGTATGCAAGCTAGACTAATGTCTAAGGCACTAAGAAAAATAACTGGAAATTTAAACAAAAATAAAACTAGCGTTATTTTTGTAAATCAAATTAGAGAGAAAATTGGGGTGATGTTTGGCAATCCAGAAACAACTACTGGTGGTAGAGCATTGAAATTCTATGCGTCTGTAAGACTTGAAGTTAGAAAGTCTACATCTATAACTGATGGCAAGGAAATAACAGGTAATGAAATAAAGGTGAAAGTTGTGAAAAATAAATTAGCTCCGCCTTATAAAAGCTTTAGCACTGAAATATTGTTTTCAAAAGGAATTGACGCTACAAGCGAGTTAATAGACCTAGCAGTTGAAAAAAATATTTTTGAAAAGAAAGGTGCCTGATTTGCTTATGATGGTAAAAACATAGCACAAGGTAAAAAATCATTAAAAGAGTTTCTTGAATCAAATATTGAATTTAAAAACGAAATTGAACGAAAAGCCTTATAAAACAGGCTTTTTTGTTATTTTTGGCGCTGTAAATATATGTATTTAAAACTGCTAATTATTTTTTATTTTGATAAAATAATATTTTATGTAGAAAGTCATATAGTTATGGAAACAATTGAAGAAAAAGAATTATCAATTTTATTCATTGGAGATATTTTTGGAACTCCTGGAATTAAAATGGTTAAGAAACATTTGCCAGAATTAAGAAAAAAATATAATGCTGATGTAGTGATAGCACAAAGCGAAAATGTATCAGGTAGAAAGGGTCTAGAAAAAAAAGATTATCAAGAACTTAAATCTGCTGGTGTTGATATATTTACATTGGGAAATCATGTCTGAGCTAAAAGCGATATTTTAAATATTATTAATAATGATGATCTTATTCGTCCTGCAAACATAAATCCAGGATATCCAGGTAAAGGAACACAGGTTTTTAAATTAAAAAATGATATATCACTAAGAGTTACTTCATTAATGGGAATTACTTTTAATAAATTATTAAAGCCTTGAACACAAGACAGTGCGGATAACTTTTTTGATACTATCGATTCCATTAGAGAATATCAAGAAAAAACAGATTTTCATTTTATAGACTTTCATGCTGAAACTACAAGCGAAAAATACGTTTTGGGTCTTTATTTAGACGGTTTAGTTGATGCCATATGTGGAACGCATACGCATGTACAAACTAATGATGCTCATGTGTTGCCAAAGGGTACATGTTTTGTTACTGATGCAGGGATGACTGGGCCTTATGATTGTGCTATTGGTGCTAACTTCCAAGAAATTTATGAACATATGCGTTTTGGAGCTATGAAGGTGTTCAAAACTTCTAATAACCCTACACAATTTAATGGTGTATATTTAAAACTTAATACTAATAAGAAAAAAAATCATATTGAGTTAATAAAAATTTTGCCTTATTAATCTGTTTTATAGGCAAAAAATGAAATTATTATATACTGATAAAAAATAAATATAATCGTTTTAAAATGAATATATAGTCATATATAAAGAATGATTGATGTACACTATATCTTAACAACTGCTAAAAATTGTGAAAACAGTTTGTTTTCATATTCAAAAAAATAGACATAATTTTGTTAAAATTTTTTAATAATTAACTTTTTAATATTGGTGTGAAATTAAAAAAATGGGGTGTATACAATGATAAGTAATAAACTAAAAAATAAATTGGAAATAAAGGAATTTACAATTGACAAATATCATAAAATGATTGATACATTAGGCCTAGCAAAAACATGAGATATTATTTTAGATTCATTGCCTAATAAATCATCTGAATCTAATATGAATAAATTGTTAGCATTCCAAAACTTAGGTGAACTATATGAAATAGGCTTAGCACATACCAATAAAATAGAAAAAAAAGATATGGGCAAATATTATACACCTTATGATGTTTCTGTCGTTATGGCTCAATTATTATTAGAAAACAAAATCGACACAATTGCAGATGTGGGATGTGGAACAGGTAACCTGATTATTGAAGTTCTAAAATTAATAAAACAAAACAAAGGCATAGATCCGATCGAGTTTATAAAAAGTAAAAAACTATATCTTTTTGACTCAGATCCCATTGCTATGAAAATATGTTTAAAAAAAATAGATATTTTGTTTGGGACTCAAATATCTAACCAAATCAATTCATTAACTGGTGATTTTTTAAATAAAAAGTTTAATTTGCCTGCCGGTGTATCTGTTATAACTAACCCACCATACGCTGTTATTAAAAAACTTAATCCAAATCATAGCATTGATGATATTGTTGTGCAATCAAAAGATTTATATGCTTCATTTATTAACAAAATTATGAATTATTGTAACAATGCTGTAATAGTGTCACCACAATCTTATTTAGTGGCCGACAAATTTTCAAAATTAAGAGAAAAAATGACTGAAAATTTTGAAGGTGAAATATTTTCATTTGATAATGTACCCGGCACTCTTTTTAACGGTAGAAAACATGGAATATTCAACACTAATAATGCTAATGGCGTTCGTGCTTCCATAACATCATTAAAAAGAAAAACCCAGTCTAAAAATTCTGGTTTTAAATTAACACACTTAATTAGATTTAGAACAAGCCAAAGAAAAGATATTATTAATTTAGATTTTTTAAGAAGCAAACTAGGAACCGAAATTCAAAAACTGAATAAACCACTTAAAGCATTCAAAGAATTGGAACCTATGATTCGTGAGGTGAAAAAAGAAAAGGCTTATTTATATGATTTAATGGAAAACGATATACAAAAACAAAAAAATGAATATAAGTTATATGTCTCAACATCAGCACGATACTTTGTAGTGGCTAGCAAAAAAATAATGAAAAGAAAAGGTTACTTTATTATTTATGGCAAAGATCAAGATTCATTTGATTTATTATATTCATTGTTGAACTCTAGCTATGCTTATATGTGATGAAGATTTATTGATGGTGGAATATTGCTTACAAAAAAGATAATTTGTTCAATTCCATACAATAAATCACTATTTGACAAAATTAACCAAGTTGAGCAAATTATTAGTCAAATGATTAATAATGAATCTAAATTTGTCACTTATAAAGTAAATGCTGGTGAAAAACAAGAAAGTATTAAGTTTCCTGATAAATATAGACAGTATATTAATGAAATACTTTTTCCACAATATGCTGAATTTATGAAATTGCTTCATAAAAATTATGAGGTAAAAAATGAATAGTAATAGTAATAAAATCCTATATTCTGTATTCAATAAAATTTACAATAATGGCAAATTAACTAAATTAATTACTATTAAAAAGAATATAAAAATGTTAGAAAATTTTTATAAATCTAACTTTCAACTATACGAAGATTATGGTTCTTTCTATAATGATTTAAATCAAAATTTAAAAGATTGTTTATCACTTTCACCTGCGGCAAGTCTTGAGTTTGAAAAGCAATTTAAAAAGAGTCAAGCATTACAACCTTCTATTTTAAATGAATGTTATATACTACAAACAATTGCTAATTTGTTAAATTTAAATAAATTTGTTGATGCTGATGAAAAAGAAGATAGCATTCCAAAAAAATTATTAAGCACAATTATGAAGGCTAAAAATGGCGAGTTAGAGTCACAAATGCCTAGATACATATATTATAGTGATAATTTAGATTCAGCATTATTACAATATGGAGACTCAGCATCTATCGATTCTATTTATATCCATAAAGGTTTTCGTATAAGAATGGAAATCAAAGATACCAAAGCAAAAATGGGAGAATACGATTTAAATTATGGAGAAGATGGCAAGCTAATTGCAACAGAAATAATAAAAAAACAAATTTCTACATTTGTTAAATATATTGATGAGTTTAATTCGCAATGAACCATATTTGACCATGCTGGCAGAAACTATAAATTGAAAATAGATATCACATCAGCCCAAAAAATTCTTGAATCAACATACAAAACAAACAAAATTGATTTATATCTTTTGCAAAGTTCTAATAACAGTAGTCTCTTCGCCTTACCATCTAATCAACTACTAGATCATATTAACTTCAGCGGTTCAGAAATAAGACCTGCTGGTAGAAACAATTATGATGTTTTCACTCCTAAGAACTTATACGAAGTATTAAACCAACAAAACGCTATAATCAATAACAATAATGTAAAAATTTTATATGATGAAAAGAATATTGTAAAGGGCAGAGGTATGGCCACTAATACTCGCTACAATATAAATTCTATTTATTTTTTAAAACAAAAAGACATAAAAATTGTTAATGGATATGTTGAGTTTGATCTACAAAAAGTTAGACAAAGAAAACCCACTATAGCAATGCATGTTTATACAACCTTAAACTTAGAAAATTTATCTACTATAAATAATAAATTGAAAGAACTTAGCCTTGATTTAAGCAAAAAAGTGAAAACAAAAACATAAGAAAAGCATTATTTTTTCATTGATATGTTGATAACAAAGATAGTAAATCAGGATATCAAAAAAGACGAAAAGCACTAATTTATATACTTTTTCGTCTTTTTTAAATGGTATAACTTGGAAACGAATGATAATATTTTATTATCTTTTAGTATTTCATTCGTGTTGATCTTTTAATGGTGGAATGGGAATAAAACAATCATTTCTGTCTTTATTATGTTGTTTGAATCATTCACTAGCAAAATAAAACTGTGGATCTAATGATCTTATGATTTGTGTTTTGTTTTTGTTTACAACATTTTCACCAGTGATAAAATCTTTCATAGTAGCAAAATCAATTCAGTCTTTTAAATAATAAGTATATTTAAATGGTATCGCATCGCTATTATTGAAAATATTTGTGGTTGGTTCTAAGTCTAAATTTTTATCATTAGTATCATCTCACGTTAAGTCAAGAAAATATGCTTTATTTTCTTTTTTAGAATAATACATATTTCATGCATGTGGTTCAACGGCATTAGTTTTCTTAAATGGCAATGTTGAATATAGACTCATATTTGATTCATAATAATTTATGTCGCCTGTGTTGTAAATGATATTCATATTTAAAAATGTTGCAAATAATGACATAACCCTAGCATATGTTTCACAAACACCCAAAACTTTTTTATTTTTTTCCGGTGTTAGAGAATAAACAGCAGGATTTCTCATACTTAAATCTGGTATTCTAGTTTTTATTTCCTTGGCTGTTTTTGCAAAATCATAATTCATTCTTCAAATAATAAAATTATGAAGACTTCTAATAGCTTGTTCAATTGTAAAATGTTTAGCAATTATATAAGGTAATGAATCAATGACGTATTGGCGTAGATTATTTCATTCTGATTTTTTATGTCTATAAATAACAGTTGAGGACTTCACTTCTGGATGACCGTTCATGACTAATTCATTACCATCATTAGATTCGGCTGTTGCATTAAAATAACCATAAATACCAGTTAATAGGGTAGTGTTAATTTTCAACCATATGTTTTTAATTAATTTATCATTAACAAAAATACCATGGAATCTTCTAAAACTACTCATATATTTCTCATATTTTTTTCAATCAGGATTATTAAACATATATTGACGGGCTTTGGTTATATAACTTTTATCATATAATCCACCATTTTCATAAATTTCCTGTCTAAGATTTCTAATAGCCTCATTAGGTGCTTTATTTATAAAATCAAAATGTTTAATATTAAAATGAAAGCCATCAAGAATTGGATTAAATGCTAGGTCTCTATTTCTATATTGTAATTCAATAAATTTTTCAACATCACTAATGATTTGTTTAACATAATAAATGTTTTTGTTTAAAAAAGATTTTTCAAATTCTTCGCAAAACTTAACAAATTCATTAAATGAATTAGGTTTAGTTAAAAAATGATTATACAAAAAGCCATAATGCTGTTTAGTATGATCAAATGCTATTACTCCATTTACATTTGTGCTTAGTTCCATTTTATTCTTGGTTTGAGCCTCAAAAAACGTAAATAAACTTGTCAAATACATATAATTGTTTTTAAATATTTCAGCATTATATTTAGCAATTCCAGTAAGAGATTTATCTTTCTTTAAATCTTTATTGTCGCCTTCAATTAGACTAATTAATCTGTTTCATAGCATAAGATGTTCATTATGTGCTGGGTCAACATTAGAAATATTTCTATTACTTTGGTCTATTGGTTTAGAAAAAACAGATTGAAAATTCTTTTCAAGTGCTTGGCTTTGTTTTTTAAATCATATATTATCAACTTCTGATTTAATTAACTTAGTATTGTTAGAAATTGCTAAAAATGGTTTTTCAAGCAATTCACCTGTAAATTTAGATGTATATTTTTCATCAATAAATTCATTCAATTGTATTGGCTTTGATTCATTTATTGTTGTAGGTGTATTGTTTTCTGGTTTTGGATTTGGATTATCCTCAGGTTTTTTATTATTTTCTTCCTTATGTTTATTAGTATTTATATTAGGTTTTGAATTTTCTTCTGGTTTTACATTGGAATTAGGTTTATCCTCAGGTTTTTTATTATTTTCGGGTTGAATGTCTGTCTTGTTTTCTGGTTTTTTATTATTTTCTTCATTTGGTTTTTGATTATCTTTTGATGTAATATTGCATGAAGAAAGAATAAGAGCAGGTGATAAAACTATTGGTGTATTTAAAATCAAATTAGCAAACTTTTTAATTTTTTTCATAAAATTAACCTTCCTTTATATTTGTTAAAGTTCAATAAAACTAATGTTATTTACATATATTTACGTGCATATTCATATGGCGTAAAGTAGTCAATGCGTCTCATTCTTAATTCATTATTAAAATCAGGTAAAGTATAAAAATCATTTTGTGCTTTATATAATGATCTAACTCATTGAGTGAATCTAATGCTCAATGAAATATTTCTTATATAACCTCCTCTATCATTTCTAGCAATAGTTAATCAATCTTTAAAAATTAGATTTCTATCATAAAAATAAGGTGATATTTTATCTGATAAAATTGAACTTGGGCGTTGATTTTGGAGTATTGCCAATTCATAGTCACTATTATCAGTTCATGTTAGATCAACATATTTTCATGTTTTGCTTTCTTCATCATAAACATTATTTCATGCATGAGGTTCATTTGCAAATCCAGTAACATAAGAAGCTTTTATATCTGCAAAAGTGGTAAATAGCAAGAATAATCTAGCATATGATTCACAAACACCCTTGCCTTTGATCCAAGATTTTGCTTCTTCTGTTAGGGCATATGGATTTCTTATATTTCAATTTGAGGCATTTTTATCGGCTGCAAATTCTCTTCAAGCATATTTTAATCTATGCATAATTCAATTTGAAATAGCTCTTACTTTTTGCTCAGTTGTAAATTTATGTGAAATAATTTTGGGTAAATTTTCAGTCACCATTTTTTTAATGGCAGGATATTCACTCTTTCTATATCTATTTGGACTATTGATGGCAGTTACTTTATATTGTTTGCTTGCTCTATCAAGAGATAAAAATCTGTTATCCAAATTAGCGTTATATAAACCATAGTAATTAAAATATTTTGGATTAATTAATAATCAATCCATTAGTGGTTCTTCATATGAATCAGCTAATGAGCTAAAAAAGCCTCATCAACCAAAATAATCTGATGATAATTTATAAAATGCTGCATAAATATTAGATTGAGTATTTGCCTTGAATTGTGCATTTAATGTTTCATAGACATCTTTATAATATTTTTCCCTTTCTTGCTTAAATTCATTAGCTGATGAATTGTTATCCGTAAAGTCAATAGTCAGCGAACCATTTTTAAGTATTTGCTTTCTAACTTCCTTAATGTCTGAATTTGCCGCTTCCTTAACATACAACAATTCTTCATCTGATTTTAATTGATATTTGTCAGCAGCTTCAAAAACCAAATCTTTGTTTTTTAATTGATAATCAATAAATTTTTGCACTTCATCAAGAATTGCATTAGTTGATTGTTGTTGATTTCTCTTAATACTAAATCCATTTATTTTTGCTTTGTCAGCACTATTTAAGAAGTTGAGCAAATATCTAAAATGTATTGGCTTTCATTTGGCATCTGAATCATCTTTGCTGGTTTTAGCTTGCTCACTTATAAAGGTTTTTAAACTCAATCTATAAAATTCTTTGTCAACAGAATCTTCATAGTAATCATAATTTTCACTATAAATATCATTTAATTGATTTAACATATTTTTTGCTCTGTTGAATATTTCCAAAGCAATTTTATTAGATTGAATATTTTGCATATTAGAAAATTGACTATTTTTAGCATAGTCAAAAACTTTTACAAATTCATTATATAAATCTTTTTGTTCTTGTGATTTTTCTAATTTCTTTTCACTTGCTGGTTTTTGCTTTTCAACTTCTTTTTTAGATTCGTCTTTGTTTTTAGATTCATCTTTGTTTTTAGATTCATCTTTGTTTGTGTTTTCATTATTAGGATTTATCTTTTGATCTGCTTCATTTGAATTTTCTTCTTTTTTATTAGATTCATCCTTAGTGGTGTTCCCGGTATTAGGAATTATTTTCTTGTTTTCTTCGTTTATGTTTTTGTTTTTTTCTTCATTATCTTTACATGAAATTACAGCACTTGGCATAATAGTAATGACAACTGGTGACAATAAAAAAACTAATTTTTTAAAAATATTTTTCATAGTTTAATAGCCTTATTATTAATGTAAAAATTCGGTTAAAATTATAAACTTTTTATATGTGTATGATAATCAAAAAATCATATATATGCTATAATACTTTTAGCGCTGTTTTATACTTATATTTACAAAAAATGCTAATTAAAATAATGCGATAATTTTATAGTATGTTTAATTTATACAAAGCACTTATTTCAAATTTATAAATAGCTATTTTTCTTTGTAAGCATGAAATATTATAGTTGCAAAATATTTAAAAATAAAAATACTGTGCTGTCAATGAACTTTATAAAATCATTTACTTCACTATATTCAATCAATTACTGTATCATTTTAATATAAATTTTAATTCATTGTATATATGATAAATAAGGATAAAAATATATGAGTTATTTTTTAATTTTTTCAATTGTCTTTTTTAGTTTTTGAATTGCTTTTATTAATCTTACGCCATTCATTATTCTATTTCCTAAAATGAGATGATATATGTATGCTTTTGGAAGCGTAAATAAATATTGCATTAAAAGAAGATTTAGAGTTCAAAATACATTAGTAAATCATTATTGCCAAATGTCTAAAATTCCATTGTTTTATGCTTTACTTGCAATTACATTGATGTTAGCAAGTTTAGTTTTAATGGTATTTCTACAAATATATGAAAAGGACTCATTTTTCACAATGCTGGTAACGCTTGGAATAATATTTTATGTGCCGTTACCTTTGTGATATATTATCGTATGTTTACGATGATATATCAAACAAAAAAAGTGAAGAAAATTTAACAATTTACTCCCAGATAGTGTGCTAATAGAAAAAACAGTTGACTTAAACACAGATGTTGAACAATTGTATCCTTCTAAAAATAAATATTATTTTAAAAGACAAGGGTTTAGTGCAATTTATTTTTCCACTTTTAATGTTCAAAAATTCAAGTTATATTCATTTGAAAAGCAAAAGCTTTTTATTTATATGACTATGGTTCTTAATTATGATGATACAGCTTTTGATAACAAATTTGAGTCTCTAAACATTAATATGTTCAAAGATGAAGCAAAAGCCTATAAAATTATCGAATAATAAATATTATTCCATGTTTAGAAAGATATAAAAAATGATTTGATTTGTAATTATTATATGTTTTATTACACTTATGCCTTTGTTCATAGATTCATTTTTAGTCAAGCAAAATACCTTTAAAAGAATCCTATATTTTTGTCTAACAATAAGACCTAATTGCATAAGCAATGAGATAAAACTCCAAGATTTTGTTATCAAAAAGCAACAAAAATATCAATTATTCTATCTGTTAGGTTCATTAGGCTGACTATTTATAGAAATACTTATTGCTTTGTTAGTTGGATTATTATGAAAATCTAATATTAAATACTATGATTCACTCGCATACTATTGAATTATATTCGGTGGTAGCACTTTTTTAGTAATTTGTTTTATCTTTATACAGATAAACATCTTTACAAAGACAACCAAATGATTGAAATTTAACAATAATTTAGATGATAAAAATCTTTATGAAAAGAAAATTAATTTAGAAACTAACGAAAAACAATTTGATTTTTCCTTAGTTCAAAAATATCGTTATAACTCACTTCCAAAAGAAAGGTCATTGCTTTCATTCTTTTTCAGATCAGTAGATTTTTATATTAAGTATCCACAAAATTTTGAAAACTTAGTACTTGAAAAACAAAGAAAAATAGTTTATGAAAATTCAATATTTGATTTTGAAAATACTAAGTCTAGCATATCAACGAATTTTGATATTAATATGTTTAAAAACTTATTTATTAAATATAGAATTATCGAGAATAATAAAAATGATTAGCTTTAAATGCCAATCATTTTTTTGTTGCTTTATATCTACGCTTTCATTTTTGCAAGCATTTCAGAATCAAATACTTTAACAAATTCAGTAATCAAATCAAGAGTAGCTTGAATATCAATTAACGAGCAAACTCCCATAGGTGAGTGTAAATATCTTTGAGGAATGCTTAATGTTATAGTAGGCACGCCACCATAACCATATTGCAAGTTAGCACCATCAGTTCCACCACCTTCAGCAATATATTTATAGGCAGGAATATTGTGTTTTTTAGCTATTTGAGTAAGCAATTCAACCAATTTAGGATCAGTTAAAACTGCTCTATCCTGAATTAATAATGCAACCCCTTTGCCTAACACAGGAACACCTTTGATACAACCAGTAGTATCATGAGAAGCACTTGTGTCAATAGCAAAAGCTACATCAGGATTAATAATTGACACACTCGTTTTTGCGCCACGGCATCCTACTTCTTCTTGAACTGAACCAACAATATAAAGATCATTAGGTAAATCAATATCTTTAATTCTATTTGCGAGCATATCAATAACAGTTACTCCTGCTCTATTGTCCATTGCTTTGCCTGCAATTAGATCATTAGGCATGTCAAGTGTTTCGCCAGACATATAAATTCTATCGCCAATTTCAATTCCAAAATCAATAGCTTCTTGTTTAGAATTAAAACCACAATCTACAAACATTTCCTTTTCTGCTGGCACTTTATTTCTTTTATCAGCTTCTAAAATATGAATTGATGTATGACCAAAAATACCATAAATAACTTTGTTACTACTTGTAACTACTTTAGCTTTTGTACCAATTGCAGATACAGGTCATATTCCACCCACAGATGAAACAAGCAAATTACCGTTATCTTCAATGTTTCTAACCAAATAACCTACTTCATCCATGTGTGCTACTACCATAACTTTTGGAGCATTTTGAATTTTTGACTTTTTATTAATTATTAATGATCCAAAACCATCATTTGAATAATTCAATGACTTACTATTTGTGCTTTTTTTAAGTTCCTCAGATACTGGGTATTCATATCTTGAAATAGCTTCAATAGCCATATATTTTTTTAATTTATTAGATAATTCCAAATATTTTGACATTATTTTCTCCTTTAATATTTAATAAAAGAATTATAAAACCATATAAAATATTGGTATGAATAACAATAAAATTTTGTTAATTAATATTAACAATCTAGAATATATACCTTCTATTAAAAATCATCAGTTAGTAAATCAATTTGCAGGCGCTTTTTCGTACTTTGAAAATATGTGTCCTAATGTTGAAATTGACGATGACTATTTTTCCTTAAATGATTATAAAACAGTTTTTTCAGGCAAAAATACTTTGTTTTTATTAAACAAAAATAATGACCAATTTACATCTTTAAAAAATATAAAAACCTTTGTTTATAGCAACAATCAAGACTGGCAAAGCCAAATAAAAACATTAAATATTATTAAATATACTAAACAAAATTATGAACTAATTTTTGCTAATTTTGATTTTGATAACTCACCAGTTAATATAATAGAAAATTTTGACTCACTTGATTATTTTTTATATGAATTACTAGATAAGCAAGAATATACTAAATTAGGCTATCAACTGATTTTAATTATAAATAGTGGTAGCAAAAAGTCTTGATTTATTACTACAAACAAAAAAGATAAATTAAATATTAAATCAAAAAAAGATGTGATAAATTGAATCAATAATTACTTAAAAAAATAAATGATAAAACAAAAAAACGAACCTATTGTTCGTTTTTGTTTTTAGAGGTTTTAGAATCTTAGTGATAAACAGCTTAGTCCACCGTCAAGTTTTTTGAATTCACTAGTATCACATGTGATGACTCTATAAATTCCGAGTTTCTTAACTGCTTCAAGAACTTTTGGATATCCTTCAGGAACAATAACTGTTTCATTAACTCAAATACAGTTTGCTGCGTATCCTTCATCTGGAGTAACAACTATTTGATTAAAATCTTTGAAAGTTGGATAGTTTAAAAATTCGCCAGAAATCAATAAATTGTTATGTTCTAAATAATTGACACCGGTTTTTAAATGAAGCATTTCGGTCATTGGAACTGGTATACATTTCTTGCCAGCTTTAGCTAAAATATTGTGAAATTGTCTAATTCCTTCACGATTGGTTCTATCTGACATTCCAACATAGTATGTGTCACCGACCATCATAACATCTCCACCATCAAGAGTTCCAGGTGCTTCAATTTTGAATAAATGTTTAGCATCAAAGAATTTTTGTAAATATGGCAACATATCATGTTTTTCGCCATTACGAGAATCAGCACCTGGGTTAGTAAGTATTGCAAATTCGCCAGTTACTATAACAGCGTCATCTTCAACAAAACATGAATCTGGGAATTTTTCATTTTTGTCCATAACTGTTACTTTAACACCACATGAAGCAAGTGCTTCTTGATATTTTTTGTGTTGTTCAAGAGCAAGTGAATAAATTGGTTTTCCTAATTCTGGAGCACTAGTTATCCCATCAACCATAGTTGAAGCAGGCACTCTAACAATTACATTTTTGAATTTGTTATTTAATTTAGTTTTTTCAGTCATAAATTTCTCCTTACTTTACATTTGTAAAGTTAATTACATTATAACTTCTGCTAAATTAACTAATAATTTATAGAAAAAATTTATGGAATAATCTCATTTTTGTATTAAATATTTTTTAAATTTATTTTGTATTATAAAATGAGAAAAATGAAAATTAGAATTGAAAAATACAT
This sequence comes from Mycoplasmopsis primatum ATCC 25948, assembly GCF_000702785.1. Taxonomy (GTDB): domain Bacteria; phylum Bacillota_I; class Bacilli_A; order Mycoplasmatales; family Metamycoplasmataceae; genus Mycoplasmopsis; species Mycoplasmopsis primatum. The sequence continues at coordinate 35,006 of NZ_JNJV01000005.1, forward strand.
ATGCGATTTAACCAATCTTTCAAGATCAGAAGTTAAATCAAAAATTGCTAAAAAATTAATAAAAGTTAATAATCAAATAATTAATAAACCCATTAAAGTTGACTCTAATTTAGATGTGGTATTTCTTGATGGTGTTGAATTAAAATATGAACAATTTCAATACTATATGTTTAATAAACCAATGGGATTTATTTGTGCAAATAATGACTTATATAGTCCTACTGTTTTTGACATTGTTGGTTTACCTAAAAAGAAATACTTTACTTTTGGGCGATTAGATAAAGACACAGAAGGACTATTGATTATCAGCAATGATGGACAAATGTGCCATAAGGTTTTAAGTCCGCAAAACCATATACAGAAAAAATATTATGTCAAAGTCGACAAAAATTTTGACGATGACATATTAACAAATTGTTTGCCAATCACTATCGATAAGGATTTTGTAGTTAATAAATACATTTTTGAAAAAATTGATAATAAAAGTTGTTTATTAACAATTTATGAAGGTAAATTTCATCAAGTTAAAAAAATGTTTGGCGCTCTTGGCTATTCTGTGATATATCTAAAAAGAGTTCAATTTGGAAATTTACTCTTAGATAATAATTTAAAACCAGGTCAAATTAAAAAACTCAATAATAGTGAAATTAAACAAATGCAAGGCTTAGAATAGAAAAAGCAGGAATTATCCTGCTTTTAAACTATTTTTTTGTAGTTGTTTTTGGAGTAGTTTTTTTAGTTGTTGTAGTAGCTTTCTTAGCTTTTGTTTTATCAACAACTTTTGTGGTTGTTTTTGAAACAACTTTTTCTGTTTTCTTAACAACAACTTCTTTATTTTCTACTCTCTCTGGATATACTGAGGCAAAAACTCTGTTTCTGCTACGTTCGAATTTAACATAGCCTGTAATAAGTGCATATAATGTATCGTCATTTCCTCTACCAACGTTTGACCCTGGAAAAATTTTAGTTCCTCTTTGTCTGAAGATTATTGATCCAGCAGTACAAAATTGTCCGTCACCTAATTTAATACCTAATCTTTGACCACGGCTATCACGACCATTACGTGATGAACCACCGGCTTTCGTGTGTGCCATTTCTAACTATCCTTCAATCTTAGTAATTTTAACACGTGTATAAGGTTGACGATGACCTAATTTACGTTTGTGAGTTGACTTAGCATTGTGACGATATACTACTATTTTTTTAGCTTTACCTTGTTTTTGGACTTCTCCAACAACTTTTGCACCTTTTACATATGGCTTACCAATTTTATCCCCAACTAGAAGAACTTTATCGAAAGTAAATTTTGAGCCTTCTACGGCATCAACTTTTTCAATAAAAATTGTTTCGCCTTCTTTAACTATAATTTGTTTGCCGCCAGTTTCGATTATTGCTATCATTTAGCATAACCTCCTTTTGTGGCTCATCTTTAAGGTGATTTATAAAAAATACTTAAACCTGTTCAGAATGGTTACAAAAAAGTAACATTGTTATTATAATACAAAAAGATAATTTTATAATTTAATTATCTAGAAGGCGTATATTTTTATAAACAACTATAAAATAGATTAATACAAATATTTTACATTAATAAAATGCTTGATTTAAAAACTATTTAATATGATAAATAAACTGGTTGATATACTATTTTTTTAGGTGCTTCTGTAGCTTTTGGCTCGGTGTTATCTCATTTAGTACTGCCGGTACTTGAAACTTCACCTTTTTTGGCTTTTGCTGCTTTAACTAAGGTTACAATTTTAGTAGCCACTGTCACTAATGCTGCTAGGCAACTAATAGCTGTTGAAATAGCAAACCCACCACGAATATTTTTTTCTTGGTCGACTGTTAATTTTGTAAATTTTGATTGATCCATATTTTATTCTCCTTTCAAAATCATAAAAATCAAACAGATCTTTTTTTCTTTAAAAAAGTAAAAAAATAGGAATCCTTCCTTTTATTCCTACTTTTGTTCTTTTTTGGGTTTAACTATTTATTTTGATTTTTTAAATGTTCAAAATTTTCGTTTATTTTTTTAAATTCTGTTAATATAAGTTCTTCTGTTGATGGTTTGGTTTCTTCTACTACAGGTGGTTGTTTTTTATCACGTTTAGCTTTTATAGCTGCTTTAATTCAGAAAATAATAGTTAACATAATAAAAATTATGAATGAAACTATTACAAATGAAATTAAAGCTGCTAAAAATTTACCAATTAAAACAGGTCCTGCTTTTATGTCTTTAACGGCATCAACTTTTAATATAGAAGCAATAGCAGACATTATAATGTCATTTGCTAATGAGCTCACCACTGCATTAAATGAAGCACCAAGTAAAAGACCAATAGCTAACATTAGCATATTGCCACGTTTAACAGAATCTCATGCATCCTTCATTGCCTTTTTAAACATAATAATAGAATTATAAACTACAACAAAAATTTAAATTAAAACAAACCCATTAATGTGCTCACATATTAGTGCATTACTAATTTCACAATGTGTAAAGCAATTATTGTGTTATAAAATAATATATCTATTTAAATTATTCAATTAATATTTAACTAAAAACACAATAAAACAGTTTAATTAGTAAAATTTAAACATATAAATGAATATATATTAGGAAGTTTTAGATAGATATAAAAAATAAACCTATACGTATAGATTTATTTTTCATTATCTTTTTTATTTTCTTTATTAAGTCTTTTTAGTGTTGGAAATAGTAAAACATCTCTAATTGAACTAGTTTCGGTTAATAGCATAACTAATCTGTCGATACCGATACCACAACCGCCTGTTGGTGGCATACCATATTCTAAGGCATCAACAAAATCTCAGTCAATATCACTTGCTTCATCATTGCCAGCACTTTTTTCGTTAATTTGATCTTTAAATCTATTTAATTGATCGATAGGATCAGAAAGCTCAGTATACATATTAGCATATTCTTTTGTATTAATAAAAAGCTCTGCTCTTTCAGTAAATCTAGGATCATCTGATTTAGCACTTAAAGGCGACACTTCAATAGGATGACCATAAATAAATGTTGGTTCAATTAATGTGTGCTCAACTAATTCCTCGTATAAAGCATTGATAATATGTCCGACTTTTCAATATTTTTCAACTTTAATTTTATGTTTATTTGCAATTGCAATAGCATCATCCAGCGTAATATTTCTAAAATCTAAACCAGTGGCTTTATTCACAGCATCAACCATATTTAATCTTTTAAAAGGTTTAGATAAATCAATTTCAGTGCCATTATTAATAAATTTGGTTTTACCCATTTTTTTAACTAAAAGCTTTATCAAGTTTTCGGTTCGATTCATCATAACTTCAACATTACCATAAGCTTCATAAAATTCTATTGTAGTAAATTCAGGATTATGAGTAGTATCATAGCCCTCGTTTCTAAAAATTCTTCCAAGTTCATAAACTTTTTCAAGTCCGCCAATAACACATTTTTTAAGTGGAATTTCAGTGGCAATTCTTAACACAAATTCTTGATTAAGAGAATTATGATGGGTAACAAAAGGTTTAGCAGCTGCCCCTGAAATAAAATCATTTAAAAATGGAGTTTCAACTTCTAAAAAACCTAGTTTGTCAAAATATTCTTTAATTCAATGAATAATTTTAGTTCTTAGAATAAATCTATTCTTTGAATCTTCATTAGTAATCAAGTCAACTCATCTACGACGATACCTTTCTTCGGTATCAACTAAACCATGGAATTTATCAGGCAATGGTTTGAGAGCTTTTGACAAAAGTTTAATTTTTTTACATTTAATAGTTATGGTATTTGTATGAGTTTTCATCACAACACCATTAACTCAAAGAATATCCCCGATATCAAAAGTATCAACAATTTTTGAAACATCAGGATTTTCTTTTTTATTAAAATAAATTTGAACTGTTCCAGAAGAGTCTTTAAGAACTAAAAATGGACCTCTCACAGTCATTAATCTACCACTAACATTTACTTTTTTATTTTTTTCTTCTAATTCTTCACGAGTAAATGAGTCAAATTGCTTATTTAATTGAATGCTTGTAAGTAGCTTGCCTAAACCATAAGCTTTTTTAAAAGGTATTACATTATTTTCTTTATAGAAATCAAGTTTATTACGTCTAACTTGTTCTTGCTCGCTAAAATTTTCCATGCTATTATCTCCTTAAAACAAAAGTAAAATATCTTATTAATATTATTAAATTATAAAGTATAAATATTTTTCCTATTTATTATAGTTTAGCAAAGTAAAATTTTGTGCGAGTTTTAAATTAACATAATGAGTTGTAAATATTGAGCAAATAAAAAAGACTCAATTTTTTAACATATTGTATTTGAGTCTATTTTTTTAGTCATAATGTAATGATTGTAAATGTTTCAACAATCATAATAAACAAAACATAATCTTGCCAATAAATTTATCATTAAAATGCATCATCTTGATGAATACATTTTTTTGATAGCAATATAAAACAGTGCTTATAATTGATCTTTGGATTGTTTTACAGTGCCAAATGCATGATC
>NZ_JNJV01000006.1 GCF_000702785.1 Mycoplasmopsis primatum ATCC 25948
GTAAAATATTTATATTTAAAAAATAAAAAAACGAGGTTGATAAGAACCTAAAAACATGAAACTGTAAACTTCTTTGTTTTGATTTATCACTCGTTTTAATTTTATTAATAAGGTGAATTATTTTAATTCTACATCTGCTCCAGCTTCAACTAATTTAGCTTTTAAAGCTTCAGCTTCAGCTGCTGGAATGTTTTCTTTAATTGTTGCAGGTAAGGTTGAAACAAGTTTGTTAGCATCCATTAATGCTAGATTAAGAGCTTCTTTAACTGCTTTAACAATAGCAAGTTTTTTACCGTTGTCTGCTTTAATAATAACTGAAAGAGTTGATTTCTTTTCTTCAGCAGCATCAGCAGGACCAGCTGCAGCAGCTACAGCAACAGCAGAAGGATCAATACCAAATTCTTCTTTCATTGCTTCAACTAATTCCATAACTTCTTTAATAGACATTTCTTTTAATGATGAAATAAATGATTCTTTTGTTAATTTTGCCATAATAAATTTCCTTTCGTATAAAAAATTATTCACTTTCCTTTTCACTAAATAGCTTTAGAGAAAGAGAGAGTTGTTGTAATGGAGACATAAGCGAACGTGCCAAAATTGTAAGTGCTTCTTCATAATTTGGTAAAGTAGCAATTTCAGCAACAGCTTTTGTATCAATAACTTTATTTTCAAATACACCAGCTTTTGGTAATAATAATTTGTTATCTTTTGCAAATTTCACTAACACCTTAGCAGCTGCATTATCATCAACATTGCTGAAAGCAAATAAGTTAGGTCCAACTAAAAATTCATCTAAATTGTAACCAACTTTTTGGCATGCTAATTTAAACAATCTGTTTTTATAAACTTTGATTTCAATGCCAGCTTTTTTAGCTTCTATACGAAGGCTTTTAAGTTCAGCAACTGTTAGTCCACGATATTCAGCAACAATAAAGCCTTTAGCAGCAGCTATTTTTTTACTAATTTCTTCTACTGTTTCTACTTTGACAAGTCTATTAGCACTTTGTTTAATTGATTGCATTAAAATTCCCCCCTTTCGTGATATATAAAGGTACAATACTTAAAGACATTAATATGTGAAAAATCTTTTAACAAGATACACTCGGTAACAAAATTAAGCTATGAGCAGTTACTGTCTTAATGTATTGCTATTCTATTTTATATCTAAATTGTTTTATTCAAAGCAAAATATTCATACAAAAAAAAGCAAAAGTGTACCTAGAAAAAACTAGATACACCCTTGCTGCCTTTTCTACGTGAGATTTTGTTTCAAAATAAATGAAAACAATGAATTAAATAATGAAAGTGTAGAAAAGGTAAATTAATCATACATAAATTTGTATCATTAATAGCAAAAATTATAAATGTGTATAATAAAGTTTATTTTTTAATAATCAAATTTTTCTATGGAGTACCTGTTATGAAGAAAATATCTAAATTATCATTTTTATTAATACCTGTTTTTATAGCTACACCATTGAGTGCTATAAGCTGTAAAAAAGGGGATACAGAAGTAAAAATGGATGAAGCAACGAAAAGTTTTTACTTTGAACTAGATGCAAACAATAAGGCTATTATTACTGGCTTTGCTCGAATTCAATTTGACCAAAATAATAATTTAAAACCTGAATTCAAAAATGTAGTTATACCTTCAAAAGTCACTTTCAAAAATAATACTTATGATGTTGCAGCTATTGGTACTGAAGCATTCATAAAAACAAGTCAAATTGAATCAGTAACTATTCCGGCTTCAGTTAAATTTATTGGGGAGAGAGCTTTTATGAATTGCTCTAAGTTAAAATGAATAAAATTTGAGAATTTTGAAAATTCTGAACTTGATTCTATTTTGCAAAACGCATTTACAAATTGCAATTCATTAGAAGAAGTTCAGTTACCCAAAAAATTGCTAATTGTTGGAGAATATGCATTTAGCAATATTAAAAATGATAAATTTAAAGTCACAATTAATTCTGCTTATACTAACAAAGATATTAAAATGGCATTTGGACAATATGTATTTAATAACACTAACAAAAACTTCCAACTTATCTTTAAACATCTGACAAAAAACAGCATTGAAAACGCTGATAAAATAGACAATTTCGCAAAATCATTAGGTATTCAAACAAGCCAAATTACATTTGCTTAATAATTTTTTATAGTTTCCCAGTTAAAAATATAAAAATTCCATATAAGCCAATAAAACAAGCATATATGGAATTTTTATATTCGAAAATTACAATGTAAATTTATCCAAAATCTTATCAAATGATGACTCAAAAAGGGTCATATTAATATCTTGATTAAAAAAAGGCAATCCAATAATACTAATACTTTGAGAACCTTGCGCCGTTTTGTGAACATCTTCGATTTGCATCAAAAAATTTTGTTGCCAATCATCTTTTACTAACAAATTATTTTCTTTTAATTCAATTATTATTTGATAAGTTGATGCTTCCTTTTTAATAAATAAAATATAACTAGGAATAAATTTTTTACCTTTTTCAAAAGAAAATAAAGCAGCATTAGCAGTACCCTCATTTTTTAATAAAAAGAAATTAAGGCTTCTTGATGTTAATTTAGGCAAGAGTTTTTGTTTAAAAAATTTTAAGAATTCCTTATGTATATATGAGTCATAGTTGTCATTATATACATATCAATTGCATTCATTTAAATCTAGATAATTTGAATTATTAACGTCATTTTGACTAACTCCAAAACCATTATTTTGAAATTCGGTTAATAGTATAATTTTTTCCTTGAAAACTTGACTAATTTTTATCGGGTAAAATTCTTTTGAGCCTGTTGTTGCAGGAATTAGTTCTAATAAATATAGTGCTATTTTGTCAAAAGCAATCATTAGTGCCTTAAAAATATCATCATTAGTAATTTTTCTAAAAGCATTAATTTTTAAACAGTTATTTCCTAAATAATTATTATCAGTTAAGAACTCTTTGACTGATTGTAAATTCTGAAATTTGGTTTTTAAATATTTAATATTTAACTCTTTAAAACATCGGGCAGCTTTTAGCAGCAATTTGTATGAGATGTCTTTAAAAAATATGTTTATAGTAAAAACATCAGCTGACAAATCTACATCTCTTTCTTGCTCATATACATAGTAATTGTCACGCTCATATTCATCTAAATAGACTTTTAACCTACTATCGAGTTTTTCTTCTTTATTTGCATAAATAAAACCATTTTTATATAATGATGAGTTTTTAAACGAATCTTTTAATATGTACCTTAATTTTATGTCTTCTTGTTCATCAATTAATTTAATATTTTGAAGTTTATTTATAATTGCTGAATTATCATCATAATAATATGTTAGTGTCTCAAGAGCTCTATATTTATTTGTTATATCATTATCAAATTTTCTTATATAAATGTCATCGAAACTATTAACTTTGAAGGGGAAATAAGCAATATTATTACTAATTAATTTAGCAATATTGATATCATCTTGCACAAATGATGAACCTATATAGACTATATCAAAAATACTTGATTCAGAAATGAGGTTTCTTGATTGATTTGATACAAAAAATACTCTATATTCTTTGTCTATTGTGTTGTCAAAATCTATTAAAGTATTATTTGTTGTAAAATTCCGTTTTATTGCATTAATTAAACTTTTAAAACTGGAATCTTTTAATTTAAAATAATTTAGAGCATTATTAAGCTCATCAATATTTAGATTAGATAATTTGTTAATATCGTCTTTTTTAATTTTTAATATCTTATTAAAAAAGCAACTATAAAAATTTTTTAATTCATTTTCGTTATTAAAAATAAACATTACTGCCGGTTTTCTTAGTAAACCTAACTCACGAAAAAGATTTTTTCTATACTCACTAATAACCATTACGGAAAGTGCTTTTTGTCATATATCTGCCTTTAAATTTACATAATTAAACGCCTTCATATATAGTGATTTTCTAAATTTTGGCAAGTCGTAATTAAATATGATTTTCTCGGCGTGATTATTACGAATTACTGGGTCTTCTAAATCTAAATTATTAGTAAATTCTAACAATAAGTTGCTTTGATGAGACGTTAAAAAGTTTTTAAAAATTGGATTATTTTGATCAATTAACTCATTATCATATGAAATAAAAACCATCTTACTATTTTTATCTATTAAATTAATATTGTTGTCTATGTTCGTAATAAATTTGAACTTAATATCCTTTGATTTATTATTAAAATCATTGACTTCTATTGTATTAATATTTTTGCCATAAAAGTCTATTTTAGAACTAAATAAGTAATTCTTAGATTTATTATCCAATAATGTTTTTTTTAATTTCAAGGATCTATTTTTATTATCAGCATAAATAACAAAATTTTCATATCCTTGCTCTCATAGATATAAAATCAAACTAGCAATAACTACAGTTTTTCCACTTCCTGTTTGCATATTGAAGATATTATGAATGGCTCTATTTTTGTTGGATTTGAAATACCAAATAAATGATTTTATAGCATGTTTTTGATACTCTCTTAATTTAAATTTTGGTGAGAGATTGGAAGGTATTATTCTAGGTAACTCATCAAAAAAATCGGTTCCTTTATAGCCAAAAGCATAAAAATTGGCTTGTTTAATTTTCTCAAATAAAAATGGTTTATTATTCATTTAATCTCCTAAAAAATATCAATTACTAAGGTCATTAGGCAAATGAATTCATTTAATCTTAAACTAAAATAACTTAATATTTTTAGTACATTCTAAATCCTCTAAAATATCCATTTTGAATGACATTTTACATACATCATTCATTATTTTTTCATCATAATTGACTTGTTTAAAAAATTCTTTCGCAAATTTTTTTGTTGTGCTTCCTGCACCTAATGGAAAAGTTGTTGAATACTTATTATTTAAATCTTGTATTTTAGTTAGAAAAAAATCACGGGCAATTATTGATGCCGCAGCAACACATAAACTATATTCTTCTCCTTTATATGCTAATAAAACATCTTCTTGAATAGGTTCAAATTTAGCTCAATTATTTCTAATAACTAATTCATCATAATATTTTTTAATGCTATTTTTAACTGAATATTGATCAATAAAAATAAAATCACAATGATTCATATTTTTTCTAATTTCATTTATAACTTTAAGATGAATAAACATTTTTAAAACGTTAGCATTGTATGATTTGTTTAATTTATTATAACCACTTGGTGACAACTGATAATAAGCATATTTAATTAAACCGCTGCTTTTCAAAGCAGTAGCTATTTTTTTAATTTTTAAATCAGAAAGCTTTTTGCTATCTTGTACCCCAAGATTTTTCACAGCCTCATAATTTGTGTAAGGAATGTAAACAGCAGCAGCACACATGGGGCCAAAATAATCACCGACTCCAACTTCATCAACACCAATAATATCTTTATTTGTAAGATCAATTGTAAAGTTGTAGTCTATAAAATCCATTGCTATTCCTCTTCTTCGTCTTTAAATTTTCTCATTTTTTGAGCCATTTTTTTAGATTTATTAATTTCTTTTTCAGGATCATCTAAAAATTTATTTAAATACTCGCCCACGGCACCTTGTTTGTTAGTTTTCTTTAATCTAATAGTAGCATGCTTTCTAACTGGATCTGATGCATTTCCGACAACAACAGAAGTAGTAGCAACCTGAAACATAGATACATCGTTAAATCCATCTCCAAAAGCAACTGTATGGTCTAAATCCACACCATAATATCTGCTTAATAATGACAAGGCTCTACCTTTATTTACAGTCACATTTGTAATGTCAAAAACAGGTGTTAAACCTTCGCCTTTAGATCAATATGAAAACTCTCCAAGGTCACCATATCTAGCTCTTAAATAACGTCTTAATTCTTCCACATCAGTTGTTTCTTTAACATCGAAAACAATACCAGTAGGACTAAGAGGAACTTTATTAAGATTGATGCCTACAGTAAATTTTTCAGCCGTATTAAAACCGAAAATTGCTTCAATATCTGCATCTCTATGTTGAAGTTGAACCCAACCTGGTCCTTCAATTGCTAAATTTGATATTTCATTTTGAACTTTTGGATCACCTAAAATATATAGCATCTCATTAAGATTTAGATATTTAATATAAGGGATAAAATTATCGTCTTTTGGATTATGAATTTGGGCACCGTTATAGTTTGCAACAGCAGTATCGAGGCCTAATTTATCATAAACAGGTTTAGTACTTCTTCAAGGACGGCCAGTAAATATACACACAATATGGCCTTCGTCTCTAGCTCTTTGAATAGCCTCCACACATACATCTGGAATTGTACCTTCCATACTTGAAGATAATAATGTTCCATCAAGGTCAATAGCAAATAAAAACTTTTGCTTCTCATTATTTGTTTGATTTGTCATATTTTTCCTTTTAAAATAAAATTAAAATTGAAAATTTATAATAATTAATAATTGTAAATATTTTATACAACATTTTAATTATATAAAATTATATGGCAAAAAATATCAAACAAAAAATAAGCAGAATTGCCTTTAAAATAGTCAAATATGCTTATTTTTTATCTTCATTTAATAAATCATTTACCTTAGATAATATTTGATCAATATCTAAGTCTATTGCATTTGTTACATTATCAACTTTATTAATTATTTCAGTCTCTTTAACTGTTGGTTTAGAATATGAAATTTCAGCCTTCATAGCAGCATCACTAATTTGATTAACTTTTAAAGAAGTGACTCTAATATCTTCACTTTTAATCTTAGAAAAACCGCCATTAGTATCAGTTAATGGATAATTTGATATTTTGTCTAATGTTGTTTGTCCTTGCTCATTAGTTATGAATATTTCTGTACTTGGAGCAACTACTTCACATTGAGAAACCAATATTTGTTTGGTTTTTTGTGGAAAAATTTGTTTGCCGATATTTTTCTTAGAAACTCTAACTATATCAGCAACATTAATTCTTTTAATTTGATTATTAGTGCTAAGCATTGCTACTGATTCAGTATTTTCAACTAAGGCAAAAGCACAAATTTGGTCTATTGGCGGAATATAACATGATTTAATTCCACCAGATTTAGATCCATAAATTTGAACATCATTTTCTGAATACAATGAAGCAAGTCCTCTCTTAGAAACTAATAAAACATCTTTAAAACCGTTAGATAATTTTGCTCCAATGAGTTCATCGCCTGCTTTTAATTTAATGGCTGTAAATAATTTATTAAATCTAGAAACCTCAAAGTCTTTAAGAACAACTCTTTTGCCATAACCATTTTTAGTAAATAAACAAACATAATTTAAAAGTTTGAAATCAGTAACTCTAATTGCTGATACTAATTCCTCACCAGAAACTAAATCTACAAAGTCACTAAGATGTATTCCAAATTCTTTTCATTTTGACTCATTTATCTTAAAAACAGGCAAATAAGCATAATTACCATAGTTGGTAAAAAGCAACATACTGTCTAAGGTATTTGCTTGATCATAATAAAGAATTCTATCATCTTCTTTAATTCCATATGTAATAAAGTCATTTGTTTCAGCCATTTTTTTAGTTATTCTTTTTAAATAACCAAACTTGCTAATACCAAGATATACATCTTCATCTTTCATTAAGTCAGCTTGATTAATTGAAACTTTATATTCTTCATCAATAACAGATGTTTTTCTTTCTCTACCAAATTTCTTTTTAATATCTTTGAACATTTGTATTAGATATTCATTAAATTCATCTGGATCATTTAGCAATAATTCGCAATGAGCAAATTGCTTTTCAAGTTCTTCTTTTTCAATTAAATAAGCTTCTTTATCAGTTTTACTTAATTTATAAAGACGTAATTCAGCAATAGCGGTTGCTTGATTAACAGTAAAATCAAAGTGTTTAATCAAGTTTTCTATAACACCTTGCTTTGAATTTTCACTTTTACGTATAACAGCAATAACTTCATCAGTGATTTCAGCAACTCTCAAAAAACCTAAAACTATTTCATATCTTGCTTTATATTTGATTAAGTCATATTGAATAGTTTTAATTTTAACATCTCTCACGTGATTCAAGTAGGCATCAAGTAAGTGAACTAAACCTAATGTTTTTGGGGTATTATCTTCAATAACCACATTATTATAATTGTAATAAACTTGCATCTGAGTTTTTGAAAGCAAGTAATTAATAATGACTTCGTCATTAGCATTTTTACTTAAAGTAATTAAAATGCTAATACCATTTCTGTCTGACTGGTCTTTTACTTCAAGTAAACCAGCAACTTCTTCACTTGAAACAATAACATCAATATCATGAACTAATTTGGATTTTACAACGCCATAAGGAATTTCTGTGATTTCAATAAATTTATTTTTTGCGTCTTCGTAAGTCTTATACCTTGAAACAAGCGTAATTCTTCCGCGACCACGCTCAAATGCTTCTCAAATGCCTTGCGAACCATAAATAACGCCGCCTGTTGGGAAATCTGGTCCTTTAACAATTTTTAAAAGTTTTGACAATTCAATATCAGGTTTTTTAATTTTAGCTATTGATGCGTCAAGAATTTCATTTAAGTTGTGTGGTGGCATTTCAGTAGCAAAACCTGAGGCAATACCGCTTGCTCCATTAATTAATAAGTTGGGAATTAAAGATGGCATTACCACTGGCTCTTTTTCAGAATCATCAAAATTAGGAGCAAACTTAACTGTGTTTTTGTTTAAGTCCCCTATTATATAATCAGATATTTCAGCAAGTCTAACTTCAGTATAACGCATAGCAGCAGCTGGGTCATCATCAATCGAACCAACATTACCATGCATTTCCACTAGAATATGGCCCATTTTTCAGTCCTGAGCCAACCGCACCATTGCTTCATAAATAGATGAGTCACCGTGTGGGTGATATTTACCAATAACATCTCCAACTACACGCGCCGATTTTTTAAACGCCTTTGTACTATGTAAACCTAAAGTGTGCATTGAATAAAGAATTCTTCTTTGAACAGGTTTAAGACCGTCACGAACATCTGGCAAAGCTCTTTGTTGGATAACATATTTAGAATAACGACTAAATCTATCGGCCATTATTGTGTCAAGATTTTCTTGAATAATTTTGGATAGTAATTCATTTAATTTCTCTTCATTTTTTTTATTCATACATCACCCTTCTATTTATGTTTTACAGAAATATATTTAAAATTTTCTCTCAATTATTTTTCTTTATTAGCCTGATTTAAAGCCTAATTAAAAAAATTATAATTTAAATTTCAAAGTCGTCTTCCATTGTGAAATCAACATTTTTGTTAATTCATTCTTTTCTAAAATCAACATTGTCGCCCATTAACGTGGAAACTCTTCTTTCAGCTAAAGCAGCATCTTCGATCTTAACTTGTATTAATGTTCTAGTCTCAGGATTCATTGTAGTCTCTCATAATTGGTCAGCATTCATTTCACCAAGACCTTTATATCTTTGAACCTCTGCGCCTTTCATGGTTGTTGAAAGCAACTGTCTTAATTCATTTTCGTCTCATGCATACTTAACAATATTTTTTGATTTATTTAGTGATAATTTAAATAAAGGAGGCATGGCAATATAAACATTACCATTTTCAACTAATTTGCGCATATGTCTAAAGAAAAATGTTAAAAGAAGAATCTGAATATGAGCACCATCTGTATCAGCATCTGTCATGATTACAACTTTGCCATATTGGGCTTTTGACAAATCAAAATCATTTCCTATGCCTGCTCCAACAGTGTTTATTATTGTTGCTATTTCTTCGTTTTTTAAAATGTCTGAAAGCCTTGCTTTCTCAGTGTTTACAACCTTACCTCTTAGCGGTAAAATAGCTTGATATCTTCTGTCTCTTCCAGATTTCGCTGAACCGCCGGCTGAATCTCCTTCCACTAAAAATAATTCTTTTTCTTTTGGATTTTTAGATTGAGCAGGTGTTAACTTGCCACTTAAAATTTGTTTTTCTTTAAGCGCATTTTTTGTTTTTCTAGCTTCTAATCTTGCTTTTTTTGCTGCTTCTCGTGAATCAGCTGCTTTTTTAATTTTTGCTAATATTTTTCTAGCTAACTGTTTGTTCTCAGTTATTCATGTTTTTAGATTCTTAGAAACAACTTCTTCTACCACACTTTTAGCTTCTGGTGTACCAAGCTTATCTTTAGTTTGGCTAACAAATTCAAGATATTTTTCAGGAATCTTAACTGAAAGAATAATGGTTAAGCCTTCGCGGATATCTTCACCATCAAAAGTATTTTTACCTTTTAGAATTTTTTCATCAAGTGCAAAATCATTAAAAGTTTTGGTAAAAGCAGATTTAAGACCCATTTCATGTGTTCCACCATCTCTTGTTTTAACATTATTAACAAAGGATAATATAGTTTCACTATAACCATCAGTATATTGAAAGCCGCATTCAACTTCTATTTCTTTTTTTGTGTCTTTAAAAGTATGCACATCAAAAAGCGGAGTTTTAGAATCATTAATAAAGTCTACAAATGCTTTAAGACCATTATCATATTTGAATTCAATTTTTTGCTTGCTTTGTTCATCGACTAGTTTAATTGACAAGCCTGCAATTAAAAAACTGCTTTCCCTGAGTCGCTCTGCTATTGTTTCAAAACTTAATTTGGCATTTTTAAAGATTTCATAATTAGGTCAAAATTGAATAGTAGTTCCGGTTTTATTAGTTGTTCCAATTTCATGGGTTGGTTGGATTATTTTATCCCCGTTTTCAAAAATTGTTTCATATATTTTTTTATCACGGTAAACAATACACTTTAATTTTACACTTAAAGCATTAACGACTGATGAACCAACGCCATGAAGTCCACCAGATGTTTTATAAGCTCCTTCATTAAATTTACCACCAGCGTGCAGCTCTGTAAAAACTAATTCAACGGCGCTTTTTCCACTAGGTGTTTTACCAACTGGAATACCACGACCATTATCAGCAACAGTTACTGAACCATCTTTGTTTAAAATAATAATTATTTCATCAGCTGCACCCGCTAATGCTTCATCAATCGAGTTATCAACTATTTCTCAAACTAAATGGTGGAGACCATTAATATCGGTTGAACCAATATACATACCAGGGCGTTTTCTAACAGCTTCAAGACCTTTTAATTGTTGTATACTACTTGCATCATATTTAGAATTAATCATATTATTAGATTATATACTAATCATTATATTAGATTAAAATTAAGAACAAAAGTCTAAGCATAATGGACTCATTTTCCGCCTTAATAATTCCTTGAAATATAAAAAGTTTCTGCTTATACAGAAACTTTTTTGGGCTACTTATTTACCACAAAAACATTATTAATTATGGTTGAAATAATTCAATAAATTTTTTCATTAGTGGTATTTAATTCTTTTTCTTTTTTATTCATAATGTTTTCATCATTTAGTAAATCTTTTTGATAGGTAAATCTTTCGTCTGCTTTTTGAAATAATGAAAATATTACGTCTTTAATTTTTTGAATATATACCTTATTTTTTAACTCGATTTGATATTCTTGGTTAATATTAAATTTGAAATTAGCTAAACCAAACAATATGTTTCATTTTAAACCAGCATTATCAACTAATGAATAGAATTCTTTAAAAATATTATTTTTTGAATCCACAGGAAGCTTTGTAATTATTTCTTCAAAAATGGTGAATGATTCATATGAGTAGTTAAATAAGCCAACCACATTTTTTATTTTATCCATTCCGTAAGAATTTTGATCACTTATATACTCAGCATAATTATTTTTAGGGTCATACTTCAAACCATCGCTATCTTTTTTTGTATTGAAATTAAAATAAACTCTAATTTTAGAATCGACTTCCCCTTTAGCATTTTTTTGAATGGTGGTAATGAGAGCATTAAGAATTTTAGCCCTGTCTTTTGCATCCATTTTATTAAGAGTTGCTTGACTTACTTCGATTTCTTTTTGACCAGAATTATTAGCGGAATCAAAAATAATTGCATAGTTATCAGCATCTATAAATTGTTTAAGATATCAATTAAATGAACTAATAATTGATTGTTTTTCTTCTAACTGTTTATCTTCATTTATATTTCAATCTTTGTCAAGTTTTGCTGCACCAATAAGCCCAGGAGTATACTTCGATATTCCAGTGCCTTTGCCAAAGGTTATACCTGAAAGCAATTTATCATTAGTGTTAATAGCACCATTATTGCTAGAAATAATTCCTATTATATTTGTAGTTAAAACAGCACAAGGAATTACTCCAACAGTTGAAACAACAGCGCCCAATGAACGATATGGAATGGTAGAAATATGATTATTTTCCCTATCTTTAATTGGCTTCATAATAACACCTTTGAATACTTTCGTAATTATTTCACCACCAATATTAAAAACAATTTGAATAATAAACATACTTATTGAAAAAATTGCGGGCCAGAACTTTGATAGATCATATTTTTGGCCATCTAAATATCTAAATTTAACAGCATTTAAAATTGCTTTTGTTAATATAGGAGAGACGAAAAAGCCCACCAATCAGCCAGATATGCCAAATGCTAGAACAATAATGCCGCCAATTAGTCCTCTTCTTATCCCAGACAAAATTGCCAATCCTAAAATTAGAAAAAACAAAAGAATTGGAACAATAGCAGACCAAGAATTGAATACAAATTTTTCTCAATTTTCAATTAATTGCATAATTTCTCCTTAAAAAATATCGCCAAATTTAGCATCTCACGGATTTTGTTTATTGATGCGATCGATAAATAATTTGCCTTCTAAATGGTCTAATTCATGTTGTGCTACAATTGCGGGATAGCCCCTAAGATCAAATCTCTTGACTTTTTTTTCAAAATAAGAATAAGCCTCAATGACTATTCTGCTATAGCGATATACATAACCTTCTTGATTGGGAATTTCTTCGCCGACACTAAGGCATCCTTCTCCATCAGATAGTGCAATTTTAGCACTACTAGTAGCAATAATTTTAGGATTAAAAAGCACATCTCTAAAAGGTTTATCATTACTATTAACCGAAACATTTTCATTAACATTTATATAAAAAACTCTTTTTGGAATGCCATATTGAATAGCCGCTACTCCAACACCTGCTCTAAATTTAGAATCTTCTTGTTGACTGTCATCAATATGATAAATCATTTTTTCAGCCAGTTCGATATCCTCGTTAGTTAAGGGAATAGGAACTTCGACTGATTTTTGCCTTAAAATCTTTTTAGGCAATTCAATTATTTCAACATCATATGTTTTCATAGTTTAAATTATAATATTAAAAGTGTTATTTAAGATTAAATTTAAATATGAATGCATAACAAAGGACTAAAATGAGAATAATTTCAGGTAAATTTCGTCACAGATTAATTGACTGACCTAAGTCAAAAGATATAAGACCAACAATGGATAAAGTAAGAGAAGCCATTTTTTCATCTATTAGAAACAATATAGAAGGCTCTGTGGTTTTAGACCTTTTTGGTGGTTCAGGCTCAATGGGAATTGAAGCTATTAGCAATGGAGCAGCTAAGGCAATAATAATTGATAACAGTATACAAGCAGTTAATGTTATAAAAAGTAATATTGCAAGTTTGCAAATAACAAACATAGATGTATTTAAAACTGATGCTGCTACTTTTTTAACTAATAAAGTTGGTATGGAGTTTGACTACATTTTTATAGACCCACCATATAATAAATTTGATTTGTTAAACGAATGCTTAGCGTTGATTGAACGTGGAAATTTTTTAAGTAAGTATGGTTATATTATTATTGAAACAAATGAGACGTCAAAAATTACGATTCCCCCTAATTTAATGGTTCAAAAAACAAAAAAATATGGCAAGACATTTATTATTTATCTTAGCCATATTAACTAAATTAGTGCTGATGTATGAAGCATAATTTGTGTAATTAATCACGCATGATTTAGTAATGTAGAAGTAACATCTGATGAATTTTTGACGCTAAATAACTCGTTTTGAGTATTTAGTCAGATATAAATTCTTTGTTTTTGAGCATTGTAGAAAAATCCAAATTTGTTTTGAATTAATCTAAACTCTTTTGAAAAATCTTTTAGTTCATTGATTTTTTCTTTATTTACTAAATCACTAGTAGCATATAAATCAAGTTCATCATCTAATTTAACAAATTCAGAACCTAATTTTTGTATAGCTTCCTTGCTTGATTCACTTTGGTACATTCCATATAAACTAATGTGTTGATCTTCTTTGAGAATGCATTCAAAAACAAGGGCTGTTTCTTGTATCTTATTATCTTTTAAGATTTTAGCTTCCTGAATAGTTCATTCATTACCGTTATCTTTATCAGTTAATACTATCACTTTTGATGAATTTTGAATCACCATTTTATCTTCTGGCCTATATAAGCCTTCTACAATCTTTTCACATGATTCTATATTTATGTCGTTTGAATCGGTTGGCGCACTTTTTAATGTTATATTATTGAAGTTAAATATTGTTGATAAGGTTTCATCAAAATTTATTTTTTTGTATGCTTCTTGTCTCATTTTAAATCTACTTGAAAAAAATAGCGACAAAACATAAGCACCAACCAGCGTAAAAATTATTATGAGAGCAAAAAATACTCAGCTAAGAATTCTAGCGACAGAAGACATCTCAGTAGAACCAGCAACCTTCCAAAAATCTATTTTATAAATAACAATTAATGGTACTAATAATAATACTCCAATAAGGAAAGCGACTATCGCAATTATAAAAAACATAAATGTTTTCTTAGCAATTGGTTCTTTCCGTTCTTTAATCATAGATTTAAAAATATCTTTTGATTTAACATTAAGATCTTTTTGAATTTGGTCGTATTGTTGCCCCATATTAGAAGTTGATGTTGTCATATTTATATTCTCCTAATCATAAAATATTATTAATATAAAGAATTTTAGCACTATTAATATTTTTAAATAAAAATAACTTGATATATGCTTGAGCATTTCACAAGTTATTTTATATTTTTTGACTATAAAACAATTTAATTTGTTAATTTAGCACTTTGATTTTCTATAACTTTTTCAGGTCATTCAAGTGCTTCAGCATCTTCAAAAAATCTATGTTCTATTTTTCTACTTCAACTAACTTTTGTAGCATCAATCTTAGGTAGTTTCTTAAACACAAATCATCACGAAAAACCTAGCAAGAAGGATGATGATAATAAACAGTTAAATACAAAAGAACCAAAAATTATTCAATTTGATATTTCTTTATTGCCTGTATTTTTAAACACTCCATAAGCAATACCATAACTAATAGGAATTACTATTGCAAATGAAATGAAGTTTTCAAATGCTGATGAGAAAATAGTTTTTTCAACGTCATTAGCACCTTGAAAAGCAAGTAATGAACTAATCGATAATGAAACCGCAAGTATTCTTAATGTTGTTACTCTAATAAATGTAGCAGTTCCAACTGCCATGCTTTCTTCAACATTAAGAACCCATAATCATAAATTGTTTGCCGTTGCAGCAACAAAAACATAAACTGTTACTGAATATAATATAGCTATAAACATCGTTCATAAATACACTTGTTTGCAACGGTCAAATTTTCTTAGAGTGTAATTATATGAGAACAAGCTTCTAGCTCCATCATTAATACCAAATATTGAACTTAAAAATAGTGAAACAATCGGCTGCCCTTTTGCTCAGTAAAATTGGAAATACTCAGGCATAGCAAAATGCGACTTAGCAATAATAAGATTCATTATAGCGAAAGAAATTCCAATTCCAAATGATCTTAAAAAGCCGCCAAGTCCAAGCAAGAATATAGGGCCAAGTAATTTTTTATTAAATTTAAATTTAAATAAATGACTTAATGATAGTCACGATTTTTGTTGCTTTTCTTTAATTGCTATATAAATTGTATATGCTCCCACATTAAATAATCATCCAATTATAGTAGCAATTACACCACCAAGAACTCCCATTTTAAGTGGAATAATAAAGACAGCATCAAGAGCTATATTAATAACATTAGCTGCAATACCGCATATCATCACATAAGTGTTATAGCCTTCTGAACGAATAAAATATGATAAATATAAAGTTAAACCTTGTAATATGGTTCCGCCCGCATAAATATAAATATATTGTTCAGCTCATTTAACACTTAATTTATGCGCAGCATCATAAAAATCTTGCAATTCAGCAGGGTTTATATTAGCGCTTTGGGCAATATTTTCATTAATTTTAGTTCTCCCAGCTAGCTGATTAACTAAGCCTGATCATACAAAAGTAAATGAAATCATTGTAGCTATTAAGGAAAGTATAACAGTACATCAAAACATTGTTGCTCATAAATCTTTTCCTGTTTTTTCCAATTTTTTGCCAATGCACTTAGTGTAATAGATGGAAGCACCGACAGGCACTAAAAACACAATTGCATTGGAAAAGATAATTAATGAACCAAAAGATGCTGATGTCGTAGAAACCACACTATTAGCTGTTATTGCTGCTAATTTAGGCATATTCATGGCCACTGCCTGGTTATTGTAGGCATCAAGCATCGTCTGATATTCCTTAAACATTACATCCTTACCATTAAGATGCAATGCCATATTCATAAATTGAATAATTTCGCTATCAGCATTGCCAAAAACATTTCTATTTTTTGGTGCGAATTGCAATATAAATATTTGGTCAATAAATGAATATAAACCAACCATCATAGCGGTTAATAAACCCGGAATAGCTACTATTCAAATAGCTTTTTTAACAGCTGTTTGACCAAATAATTTCTCGGCATGTTCTTGTTTATTTGCATGTTTAGTTTTTTCCACTTTAGCCACCTTTCTAAATTATTATTTGTACTTAATTAGTTAATAATTAAGTTTTTATTATAAATCAAATAAAGGAACATAAAAAATAAAAAACACCAAAATAAAATATATTTTGGCATCTATCTTTTTAGCATAAAAAAGCATGCTACTTATGATATTTAGTGTTATTCAATATCATAAAACCTCTATAAATTTGCTCAATTAGCATAATTCTAAATAATTGGTGCGGAAAAGTCATTTTTGAAAAAGATATTTTTAAACATTTATTAAATTGTTTTTCATCAACACCATCAGAGCCACCTATAATAAAAGTTAAATTTTTATTTTGATTTTCTTTTAATAAATTTGCAAATTTTTCTGATTCAATCTGATTGCCTTGCATTGATAAAAGCACAACTAATGAATTAGAAGAGATTTTATCTAAAATCAATTTTGTTTCCTTGCTTTTTTTGCTTTCAATATTTTTCTCATCGCTTAATTCTTTAATCTCTATAATTGATAGTTCACAAAAACGATTAACTTGTTTTTGATATTCTTCAAAAAGTTTATTAAATATAGGGCTGAGCGAGCCAACAGCAATAATCTTTATTTTAGTCATTATTTATTTCTTTTTGTTTCTAAATGAAACATTAACATTTGAATATCAGCAGGGTTAATACCACTAATTCTACTTGCTTGCCCTATTGTCGAAGGACGTATTTTTTCAAATTTTTGTCTAGCTTCAATTGCAATATTTTTTACATCACTATAATTAATATCGTCTGGTATTTTATAATTTTCCAATCTCACAACTTTATTAGCATCGCTTTTTTGTTTTTCTATGTAGCCATATAACCTAACCATAATAGTTAATTCTTCAAGATATGGAAAATTAGGTCTGACATCAAACGGATCAACATCTGGTCGTGATAAAACATTCAATAATGTAGACCCATTTGTTATATTATATTTTTGAGCAAGTAAACTTTTGCCTGATAAATGTTCATTATGTAATTTTTGAATTTCTTCATCAATAAGCTTATATTTATCGATAATTTTTTGATAATCAGTTTCGCTTATCATACCTGTTTTATAGGCATATTCACACAATCTTTCGTCTGCATTATCATTTCTTAAAAGTAATCTATATTCAGCTCTTGATGTTAGCATTCTGTAAGGTTCTTTTGTGCCTTTTGTCACTAAATCATCAATTAATACGCCAATATAGCCGTGATTACGTAATATCACAATTGGTTGTTGATTTTCTAATTTTAAGGCTGCATTAATGCCAGCGATTAAACCTTGTGCTGCTGCTTCTTCATAACCACTAGTGCCATTAATTTGGCCTGCTGTAAATAAATTGGGAACTATTTTTGTTTCAAGCGAGCTTTTAAGTTGTAATGGATCAATAGCATCATATTCAATGGAATAAGCTCATTTTTGAACTCTTGCATTTTTAAGTCCAGGAATAGATTTAATCATTAATTCTTGTACTTCTACTGGCATCGATGTAGAAAAGCCATTAACATAAGTTATAGAACCATCTGCCGTTTCAGGTTCAAAGAAAATTTGATGTCTTTCTTTATCCGGAAACTTCACAATTTTGTCTTCTACTGATGGACAATAACGTGGCCCAATTCCTTTGATTAAGCCTGAGTACATAGCTGATTTATGAATATTTTTTCTAATTATTTCATGTGTTTCGGGTGTTGTATAAGTTAAATAACAAGCAATCTGTTTAGGCATTTTAACATTCGATCGTGATGAAAAAGATAAATTGATATCACTGAGAACTTCTTGTTCAACCTCATCATAATTGATTGAATCAGAATAAATTCTTGGAGGTGTACCGGTTTTTAATCTTTGAATAGTAAAACCTAACTTCTCTAATGATTTACTTAAATTTAAAGTAGTTTTTTCATTATCCGGTCCACTAACAGTAGTTACATCTCCTCTAAGGATCCTTGAATTCATATATGTGCCAGTTGTTATTACACATACTTTTGCTTCTATTAAGCCATTATCTTTTGTGATTATCCCTTTAAAATTGCCTTCTTGGTCAATTACGATTTCTTCTGCTGAATCTTCAAGTAAATCTAAATTGGGTTGTTTAAGAACATATTCATAAATGATTTGTGAATACTTTTCTTTATCAATTTGAGCGCGCAAGGCTCTAACTGCTGGACCTTTTGACAAATTAAGCATCTTAAGCTGTATCATAGCTAAATCAGCTCATAAGCCTTGCATACCGCCAAGAGCATCAATTTCTCTTGTTATAATACCTTTTGCTGGTCCACCGATTGAAGGATTGCATGGCATCATGCCAAGTCTCTTAGTATTAAATGATATTAACAGTGTATTATGACCTTTGTGAGATAAAGCGAAGGCTACTTCTAATCCGGCATGACCGCCGCCCACGACTATTGCTTCATATTTATTTTTAATCATAGCAAGACAATTTTAATACATTTTAATGTTTTGACTTATGATTTGATAATGATACAAACTTTTAAAATTAATATTTTTAGAAATGGATACTTAATATTATTAAAATTATATTAGCGTCATAAACGATTAATTTACTAAAAGCTAAAAGGTTATTATTAATATAAATAGAATAAAAATATTTTTGCCTTTATTGTGTATTACTTAATAATTAACTATAATAAAAACATGTTGAAATTTGAAGATTTATATAACACCACTGAATACTCTTTTTTAGATTCGCTTATAAAAGTTGAAGAGTTAGTTTTGCTGTCTAAAAAACACAATAGGAGAGCGGTAGCATTAACTGACCATAATAATATGTTCGCTTTGGGTGAATTTTTAAAATGTTGTTCTAAATATGACATTAAACCTATTATTGGCGTAGATTTAGATGTTGAAGATTATCGATTTATTTTGTTAGCTAAAAACATAAATGGTTTCAAAAAAATAAACACGTTAATTCTTAAAAAGTCACAAGGTGAATTAAGCATCGATGATATTAAAATAGATGATGTTTTTATTATTGATCACCCAACCAAGGGTCTTTTTGCTAAAACAAAAAATAATGAATTGTCCACTTTAGATAATTATTTTGTTGTTTCTACTGACACATCAATTCCAAATGCTATTTTTGTTAAAGAAAATAAATTAATAAATATGGAAGATAATGATACATTAAACATAGTTCAAGAGCTGGGCAATAATCAAAAATCTATGCACTTTTTAAACTATTTTGATACCTATCAAATTGATAACATACTCCTTGAACGAATTCATAAAATTATTGATGAATGTAATGTTGTTTTTCCAAAAAAAGAACTTCATTTAGCTTCATTTTGCAACAGCGAAAATGAAAATGAACAATTATTTATTAAAAAAATAAATGAGGGTTTGCAAAAACATAGAAAAGAGTTATCACCTTATCAAACCATTGTGAGTGAAAGAGTGAAATACGAGTCTTCAGTTATCAAAAAATTAGGTTTTATTAACTACTTTTTAATAATTGCTGACTTAGTTGATTATGCTAAAAGTAAGAATATTTCAGTTGGCCCAGGGCGTGGTAGTGCTGCTGGATCAATAATTAGCTACTTACTTGGAATTACAAAAATTAATCCACTCAAATACGGTTTATTTTTTGAAAGATTTTTAAATATAGAAAAAATTAGCTGACCTGATATTGATATTGATATTCAAGATGATAGAAGAGATGAATTATTTACATATTTGCAAAATAAATATTCAAAAGAAAAAACAGCGGTTATTTCCACATTTCAAAAAATGGGAACAAAGCAAGCAATACGTGATGCAGGGAGAATCCTAGAAATACCATTAGCTGATATTAATAGAAT
The DNA here is from genome assembly GCF_000702785.1 of Mycoplasmopsis primatum ATCC 25948. Classification (GTDB taxonomy): domain Bacteria; phylum Bacillota_I; class Bacilli_A; order Mycoplasmatales; family Metamycoplasmataceae; genus Mycoplasmopsis; species Mycoplasmopsis primatum. The sequence goes on from NZ_JNJV01000006.1 coordinate 20,593, forward strand.
TAGTAAATCTATTAACTCATTTGCTAATTATGAATCAATGGAAGAAGAATATAAAAACAACTTACTTTTCCAAAAAGAAATGAGCAAATTTCCAACACTATATAAGCATGCTTCAAAAATGCAAGGTTTGCCTAGACAATATGGCATTCACGCCGCTGGAATAATTATTGCTAAGAGTAATCTTGATAGTTATGTACCAGTTTTTGAAAATTCATACAAATTTTTACAAGTTCAGGTTCCTATGGAATTTGTCGAAGATTTTGGGCTTTTAAAAATTGATTTATTGGGACTTAAAACGCTAACTGAAATTAAGCACATGGAAACGAAAATTACAAATAGAAAACTATTTGATGAATTAGTTGACGACAATCCACAAGAGTTGCAAGATCCAATGGCTATAAACTTATTAAATAAAGGTTATACAGAAGGCTTATTTCAATTAGAATCAGCTGGCATGAAAAGAACCATCAAACAAGTTGGTATTGAATCATTTGAAGACTTATTTGCTATTATTTCTTTATATCGTCCTGGACCAAAAGACTACATACCTGAATATGCTAAGAACAGAAAAAATCCAAAATTGATCGAAAAAATCCATCCACAATATGATCAAATAGTCGCTTCTACATATGGCATTATTATTTATCAAGAACAAATTATGAAAATAGCACAAACAGTTGCTGGTATGTCGTTTGCTCAAGCTGATTTGTTAAGAAAAGCTATTAGTAAGAAAAATGAAATTGAACTAGGAAAATATCGCAAAAATTTTTATGATGGCGGTTTAAAACAGGGTTATTCAGAAAAAACTCTAAATCAAATTTATAATAAAATTGAAAAATTTGCTCAATATGGTTTTAATAAATCTCATGCTGTATCATATGCTTATTTAACTATGAAAATGGCTTATTATAAAGCCAGATATCCGCAAGTTTATTTCAGCGCGCTGATTTCTAATTCTTATGGAGATCAAAAGAAAATTGCTTTATATGTGAATGAACTCAGAAATATGAATTTTAGTGTTTTTTCACCCAATATTGTTCAATTTAATAATAGCGCAATCATTAGCGACGGAGACATTTATTTGCCTTTTAATATGATCAAAGGTTTTGGCACAGAAGGCATTAAAAAGATAGCTCAAGATATCAATGAAAATGGTTCATATAAAAACTTATCTATTTTTGAAATTTTATTACGCCTTAGATTTGCTAGGATCAAAAATGCTTCACTTGATTTATTAATTAAAGCAAGTGTGTTTAGAAATTTTGGACATCAAAACTATATAAAAGCAATCAATGAATTTATCGAAGATGAATATAATCTTTTAAGTAAAAACACTTCATCATATAGCCAAATTAAAAATAATTTAGACTTTGAAGGTTATAAAAATGCTATTGAAAACTTAGCTTCTGAAATTGAGTGAAATATTGATGAAGAGTCTAAAAATGAAGAAACATTATTAGGCGAAGTTTATAATGCATTTAAAACAGCAAAATATGAAAAAAAATATCCAAAAAGACTTTCACAAATAGCAAAAGAAAAAGGTATTTTTAAAACTGTTGTTGAAATCATTGATATTAAATTTTTTAAAGATAAAGAATATGTATTAATTGAAACAAGAGACACCTCAACAACACAAGCTTTTTTTACTAACAAAAAATCAATGTCGGCGAGAATGCCTATCAAAAAGGGATATTTGGTTGAAATTGAGATTAATTCAACAGGTAAAAATCTGATACTTAATTCATGGAAGGAAATAATCTAATATGGCTTCTAAAAAAAATTTAATGTTACTAATTGATGGAAATTTTTTGATGTTCCAGTCATTTTATGCTTCCTATAATCCATATAAACCAGAAGGCACTTTAAAAGCATCAAATGGTGTCACAACTAATGGAGTACACGTATTTTTGCAAACCATGTTTAAGTTGATGAGAAAATTCCAGCCTAGCCATATGTTTATAGCTTTTGATGCTAAAGGCAAAACAAAAAGACATGAACAATATGAAGAATATAAGGCAGGCAGAACAAAAGCACCTGTAATTATTTTTGAGCAGTTTGATTTAATTAAAAAAATTTTAACAGCAATGAATATCAAGTGATATGAAAAAGTTGGTGATGAAGCAGATGATTTAATTGCAACGGTTGCTACTAAAAATTGTGGTTTTAAAAACTATATTTTTTCAAAAGACAAGGATTTATTGCAATTAGTTAATGAAAATAATAGCGTTATTAAAGTTAATAAAGATGATAATTATTATCAAAGTTATTCATTGGATACAATTGAAGACTTTAAAGACACTTATGATATAAATCCTAGTCAAATACCAGATTATAAGGGTTTGGCTGGAGATTCATCAGATAACCTAAAAGGTGTTCAGGGAATTGGTCCTAAAAAAGCAACAAGTTTATTAAATCAATTTAACACACTTGAGGGGATTTATAAAAATATTGAATCAATTAAAGGAAAAACAAAAGAATATTTAATCAATGATAAGGAATCAGCATTTTTTAGCAAAAAACTAGCAATTTTGAATTGTGATGTCGATATGAATACTAATATTGATGATTTTTTAATTAAACTCAACACTGCTGATGCAGCAAAGATCCTATCAGATTATAATTTCACTAATATTTATGATACTTATTTTAGCTATTTTGTCCCTTTTTACGATAAAAAAAGCGCGAAATAAAATTGCCACGTAGGCAATTTTTTATTTCTCAAATTCAATAGTAATTATTTCGTCGCTTGCTAATGGAATACCAATTTTTTCAGCTTTTAATAATGGAATTCCTATTTGGAAAATAATAGAATATTTACCGTCTTTGACTTGGGCATTTGCTCCATGAGCATGTTCTTCTTTCTCGCCCTTGAATTCGTTTTCATAGACTGTTACTATATCAATCACTTTTTTATAATTTAATACATTAAGAAGTTTGGCAAATTCATCTGAAAGAGTAGCAACTTGAAAGGCCGATCTTCCTATATATTTTTTAGATGGTGAAGTATAAACTTGAAGAAAAATATTTGAATTTTTAACTGCTTCCTTAGCTTTTTCAATAACATCAGCATCATTTGTTTTAATAATATTTGTATCTTTTTTTGCTTCTTTAATAAAGAAATCTATGATTTGTTTGTGAACTTTTTCTAATTCTTTAACTGCTGCTGGACTTTTAGCATCTGCTAATTTTTCAACAGCTGAGTTAATGTTTTTTAATTCAGCATCATCTTTGTATATATTGTCTTGAGTAATTTTAGCAAAAGCACTTTTTATTTGTTTTACATATTCTTCATATTTTTCATCATAAAATTTATTAGTTTCTTTTTTACATGAAACAACACAGAATGGGATAATTGTGCTAGCTGATAATGAGCCAACTAATGGTAATATTTTTTTAAATTTCATATCTTCTCCTTATTTGATAGCTTATTTGATAGCTTGTTAAATTATACTAAAACTATTATTTAAATAATATATAGTCACTGTTCTTAACTGTAAAATGCGATAAAAAAATTACAAAATTGTAATTTTTAATGTTTGAAAATAAATAAAGTCGAAAACTTATTATTTCTTTTCTTTATGTATTTTACTTGCGTTGCATTTAGCACAGTATTTTTTAAGTTCAACTTTTTCAGGTGTATTTTTCTTATTTTTTTTACTAATGTAATTTTCCATTTTGCATTCTGTGCAAACTAATGTAAATCCATCTCTTGGCATAATACCTCCATTTATTTGATCGGGCTACAATTATCTAATTAATAATGATAATAAATTATGATTATTATTATAGTGTAAAAATATAAAACTATGTTTTAAAAAATGTTTTTTGTTGTGCAGGCTAGTTAGGCATGATATAAAGACATTTAATACTAATTTAATAACGTAGTTCAAAAGTTCATATTCACTATAAAACAGTTTAATTAGATAAACTTGTATTTTCTTCAATGTTTTTTAATCTTGCTATTGCTTTATGAACGCTATCATATGCAGCTGATCTAGTAGTAGCGGAAATTTTTGCTATTTCAGAATAAGAAAGATTTTCATAAAAATATAATTTAAATGCTTGTTTTTGAGTTTGGGTTAATAAACCATTAAATTTTTCAAATAACTGACAAAGATGTTCAACATTTTCAATATCATTAATATCGTTTTTATTCATTTTTCAAAATTAAATCCTTAGTTAGTTCATAAATAAAATTGTCTAAATCAAACTCTTGTAAATCATCAAGTTTTTCGCCAAGTCCAATATATTTAACATTTAAATCGAACTCATCTTTAATTGAAAGAACAATTCCACCTTTTGATGTTCCATCCATTTTCGTGAGAATAATGCCAGTCGCATTTGCAACTTCGCTAAATGCTTTAGCTTGACTAATTCCATTTTGGCCTGTTGTAGCATCAAGAACTAGTAAACACTCATGCGGAGCATCATCTTGAAATTTAGCAATGATACTATACATTTTTTCAAGTTCTTTCATTAAATTCACTTTGTTTTGTAATCTTCCAGCTGTGTCGATTAAAAGCAAGTCATAATTTTCTGATTTTGCTTTTTCAAGTGCACTATAAACAACGCTTGCTGGATCGGCTCCTTCTTTTACTGGCTTAACAATTTGTGCTCCAACTCTATCAGCTCAAACAGCTAGCTGATCAACTGCGCCGGCTCTAAATGTATCAGCAGCTGCTATTAATACTTTTTTGCCTTGTGTAATAAATTTATGAGCAATTTTTGCAATACTTGTTGTTTTGCCTGAGCCATTAACGCCTATAAAAATAAAAATATTTAATCTGTCATTTTGCACATTCAATGTTGTATCAACTATACTTTTGTTTGTATAAATAACAAATAATTGATCGGCAATCAACTCTCCTATATCTTTTGGATCGCTTAGATCTCTAAGTCTTACTTCATTTTTAATGTGAGTAATAATTGCATAAACAAGTTTTGCACTTATATCACTCATAATTAATATTTCTTCGAGTTCGTCAAAATATTCATCGTCAATTTTTTTGTGTTTATTTTGTAAATCTAATAACTTAGAACCTAACGAACTTGATTTGCTTAAACCTGTTTGATATTTTTGCAACTTCTCGCTTTTAAGAAGTTCTTGCTCTTCTTTTTGTGCTAGTTCAGCTTCTTTTTGTGCAACTTTTTCCTCTTTAGATTTTTTTCTGCCGAAGAGTTTTTCTTTTAAATAACTAAAAAATCCCATAATTCAATTTTAAACAAAAATATTTTAATATAGCAAAAAGACTTTTGTATTATTAATTCTGTAAATTTAAAAATGACATTTAGATATTTAAAGATATAGTTATAAATATATGAATCTTTTCTATTTCCATCTACAATCTATCGTTATAATTGTTGCAGGCATACCTATAATTTGTATATCAAACTTCAAACTTGATTCAACCTTAGTCGAAGCATTATGAATTCTGAAACTAAATTGCCAACCACCATCAAGGTATAGTTCCAATGTATTCTTGCTGTCTGGTTTATATTCCAAACTAACAATCCTTGTTGGAAGTGTTGATATTGGCAATTCAACGCTTCTTTTACGCTTTTTGCCCTGCCTGTTCAATGTTCCTCTCAAATTGTAGCTTTGAATTTGAGTTGTTTTTTTATTATCAATCCCAATTACTTTATAAAAATCAAATTCTCCAAGTAAATACTCAACCATTAATCTAGGAATATCTTTACCAAACAAGTCATTTTGTCTCTCCAGTTCCCTTTTAAATGCATTTAATAAAGGAACATATACATCGTCTTCTTTGTTAAGTAATTCACTCCACTTAGAACCCTTTTGTTTTTCAGAATCAAGATATTCAAATATTGGTTTAATATCTTTTCAATATTGTTCAGAGCAATTTATTCCATACCACTTTTTTCCAAAATCCAAATACTTAGATAATCTACTATGTTTTACAGCAAAATGGTTGTGTTTTACACTAAGGCCAATTTCCCACTCAATACCTCGTCTAATAATCAGTATATCTCTTACATCACCTTCTTTGCCCTTGTCATCTGATTGAATTTGCAATTTCAGTTCATCTAATCCATCATCTAAAATCAAAGGTTCAAGTTCAAATATAGTATTTACCCCAGCTAATGCACTAATTTTGTATATAGCTTTTTCAGAATCAGTTAAAGTATTTCATGCACGTTCTGCAGCACAAAAACTACTGTTTTTTTCTATCTTTACCGGACGAACTTTTGATATTTCTTCAAACAATATAGTTAAATATGAAAACTCATATGCTCTTCCTTGATTATTACTTTTTTCACTCATAGATTCCTTTCACCTAATTATCTGTGTTTGTTTTTAGGAGACTCAAATTCAAACTAGAATTATGTAAAGCTTCTAAAATGGACTTAGCCATAACATATGCTAAGTTCACAGGAACAGCATTACCGATCATTTTATATGCATCATTCAAGTTCGTATAATAAAATTTAAAATTGTCTGGGAATCCTTGTATTCTAGCACACTCTCTAACAGTTAATCTTCTATATAGTACTTCCTTACCGGGTTCAAATATATTTTTATTTTTTTCTACTTTAGGCATAACTGGTGCTTGTGGATGTAGTTGACACTGTCTACCAGATGCTTGAACCGTAAATGCCTGTTCATCCCATTGTCTAACTCTATTTCTACTCATAAATATTGGCGAATAGGCTCCAATAAAGTATTCATGATTTAAAAATTTACAGTTGTCACCATTTGTCTTATTTTTTTCTAATGCTGGAATTGCCGAATCTTTTAAATCAAATATCGCATCTTTAAAAGTCAACTTTGACTCGTATGGTTTAGGAGATTCAAATTTGATGTTTAAATCCTTTCTAAACCCAACATAGAAAACTCTTTTTCTATCCTGTGGAACACCATAATCACTAGCATTTAGCAAATGAATGAAAACATCGTAACCCGCTTCCTCAAATTGAGAAACAATATTTTCAACAGCACTATTATGCCTTTTAGCCATCATTCCCTTAACATTTTCAGCTAAGAAGAATTTCGGTTTTTTATCTTTCAAAATGCGTATGTACTGATAAAATAATTGCCCTCTTGGATCATCAATTCCCTTTAATGCCCCTGCCACACTCCAAGACTGACATGGCGGACCTCCTATAATACCATCACATTCAGGAAACATCTCTGAGGGAATACCACAAATATCTCCTTTAATAAGTTTTGTATTATGATTTTTTTCATATGTTTCCCAAATTGTTTTATCGTATTCATTAGCAGCTACCACATTAAACCCTGCTTTTTCAAAACCTAAGTCTAATCCTCCTGCTCCTGAAAACAAACTAATTAAATTCATTTTATATTCCCTCCGAAGAATCATTAACGCATTCCACAATCTCTGAAATATCACATTCCAATACAATACAGATTCTTAGAAACACATTAGTTGTGACATTATCACCATTTTTAATTTTATAGAATGTATTCTTACTCACTTTTGCTTTTTTGTAAATTCCCAAAGTAAAATACACCTTCATTAAGCACACGATAAATATTGCTAAATTCATGTTTTCTAAATTAGGATAAAAAAATTCAAAATTCTACAATTTCGAGTCTAATTTTTTGTCTTAGTATATCTTGGCTCAGGTTGTTTTTCTAATATTAAATTCATTTTTTTAAAAATTGGAATATTTTTGTAACTTTTTAGCGCCACATTAATAATATTTTCTTCATTTAAAATTGAATTGACTCTTCCATCATCATTATTATCAGATAAAGATATTTTTTGATTTTTTAATTGCTGAATTAATGCTTCAACCACTAAATCATAATCTTCTATTAAAAACATTTATTTATCATATTCTTAATTAGTAATAGATACTAACATATTGTATTTAATCGTTCAACTTTGGCAGTGTAATCAATGTATGCTTCAATATTATTAATCATTTTCTTAGCTTCTTCACTTTTCATAAAATTATTATAAGCAGCTTGATTGCTCCATCTTTGAACAATAATAAGTGTATTTTCATTTTTTCAGCAAACATCAAATGATAAATTGAGTTCATTTTTCTTAGCAATGTCGATTCAAGGCTTAAGTAAATATATCAACTTATCTTTTGTTTCAGCTTTAATAATAATTTCTTTATAAACTATATGTATCATATCTATACCTTTCGATTATCTATTATTATGTTTATTTCTTAATTCTATTGTATAAAATGAATTTTTCAGATACTTTTAAATTATTAAATTTTAACAAGTTTTTAATTTCTTTAAATTCAAAACCACTAATATTTAAAGCTCTGGCAACTTCCTTCATTTTGTTTGGCATCACGATTTGTAAACTACATGAAACTGCATAAATGCCGTTTAATAATCTGATTAAAATAGCTTCTAATTCATCTTTGTCTGCTTCGTTTGTTAAAAGTCATGGTTTTAATTCATCAATATATTTATTCAAATCATTTGATAAATTAATTGATAATTCAAAAGCTTTGTCTAATTTATACTTATCCATAAATTCAATAAACAACTTAGGAAAAGTTAAAATTTTGTTTTCAATTTCTAAATGTTCTTTTTTATTATTTTCCTTATAAAACAGTCCATTTGGGAAAGAATTATTAATCATTTTAAGGGTTCGCGATACAAGATTACCATAGTTGTTAATTAAATCTGCATTAACAACATCTATCAATTTTTCTTCACTAAAGTTACTATCTTCTCCTAAGACAACTTGCGAAGCAAAATAATATTTAATCATCTCATTATGATATTTATTTAGAAGATAATCAGGTTCAATCACATTATTTAATGATTTAGACATTTTTCTTCCTTTGCCATCCCTTAAAAGTCCGTGAGCAAAAATTTTGTCTGGTATTCTAATTCCAAGTGCTTTTGTAAAAATAGTTCAATAAATAAAATGAAATCTTGAAATTTCCTTACCAACAAGGTGCACTATTTCATTACCATTAGCTCAATATTTTAAATAATCATCACTTGGTTTTTTTAGATCGAAACCAAGAGCTGTCACATAATTAAATAAGGCATCTAACCAAACATATAAAATGTGTTCTGGAGCTTCAATTGTTGGAATGCCCCATTTTATATTTGTTCTAGTTACGGATAAATCTTCCAAACCATCAGCCATAAAATTTGTAATCATTTCATTGGTCATTTTTTGTGGTACTAACCAATCTGGATTTTTTTTAACTTCATCCATTCACCATTGTTGAAACTTACTAACTTTGAAAAAGTAACTTTCTTCACTCATATTAATTAATTTATGACCGCTTACAGGATGAAAATATTCACCATTTTTTTCAACAGCTTGAGTTTTTGTCAAAAACTCCTCATCATTTATTGAATATAAACCTTCATACTTGCCTTTATAGATCAAACCATGTTTTAAGAAATAACTAAAAACCGACTGAACAGTCTTCATATGATAAGGATTAGTTGTTCGACTAAAATAATCATAATCAATATCTCACTTTTTTCACATTTGTTTATATGAGGCAACTAATTCATCTACATAATCTTGTGTGTTTTTGTTAGCAGTTCTGGCTTTTTGTTCAATTTTTGAACCATGCTCATCACTTCCTGTTAAAAATTTAACATCATAGCCAAGCAATCTTTTGTAATTTGCTATACACCAAGCAATTGTCGTACAGTAAAGATGTCCGATATGTAATGGACCAGAAGTATAAAAAATAGGTGTTGTGATATAAAAAGTTTTCTTTTGCATGTTAAGCCTCTTTTATTTTAATTGGTTTATAGAGTTCCTTAATTTCAGGCAAATACTCATGATTTTTTTTATCGCTTGCATTATGTAAATATAGATTAGGCATAAAATGAACACCTCATCCGGCTTGATATCTACCTTCAATCAAAACTAATTTAGGTTTATTATAAACTCTTGGAATAATAAATTGCACTCTTTTTGGTTCAAATTTGTATTGTCTCATTAAACAAAAACAATCAACAAGTCTCTCGACTGGCAATACTAATGATAAATATCCTTTTTGCTCTATTATTTTTGATGAGCCAGCAATTATTTGTTCAAGATTTAATTTTACTTCATGGGTTGCAATTAGCAATTCTTGTGATATTGTTTTGCTAACCTTAGTTTTATCATAAATATAAAAAGGTGGGTTACAAACTATTGAATCATATTTTGGTTTAACTGCTTTTATATGACTTTGATAAAAATCATTAAAATCAGCCTCGATGATATTAATTTGATTTTGTTTATTGTTTAAATTAATATTATCTCTGGCTAATTGCACTGCCTTTTTTTGAATTTCAATGGCGTCTATTTTTAATTGTTTGCTTCTTTCAGAAATAAAGACACTTAATGCGCCATTATTAGTCCCTATTTCAAGCATATTTTTAATCTTATTATTTAAAAAAACAAAATTTCCAAGAAGTATAGTATCAACAGAATAATTAAACATTTGCTTATTTTGTACTATGTATAAGTTGCTATCGAAGCCAAGTGAATTCTTAACTAATTTATCTTTTACATTTGACATATTTCACAGTTTTACAGCCTTTTTTGTTTATTTTTTAATATTTTGCTTTCATATTTCTTTGCTTGTTTTTTTAAATAATTTTTGTAATCAGATACTAGAACGCAATCAACTTTTCCTGATGATTCATCCGCTTCTGTAATGATCACTCGCACAGTTTGACCAAGATAATATCTGTTTTTAGAATTTGACTTTGAATATAATTCTGTCATTTGAATGTTGGGCTCAAAGTCACCGTCACCTATGTTGCTTAAATGAACCATAGCATCTGTTTTATTTTCAAATTGAATAAACATACCAAATTTTGTAATACTAAATATTTTTCCTTCTAATTCTGAATGGATTTTATTCTTATAATATTCAGCAAATTTTAAATCATTAACATCTCTTTCAATTTGCACAGCATTTTGCTCTGCCGCTGAATTCATGATTGCTATTTTTTCAAGACTATTATTGAAGTCTTGAATTTTTTGCTTGTTATTTTTAAACACAAATTCTCATAAAATTCTATGAACAACAATATCTGGGTACCTTCTTATAGGACTTGTAAAATGACAGTAACATTCACTAGCTAGTCCAAAGTGACCAATATTATCAGGCGAATATACTGCTTTTTGCATCGTTTTTAAATATAACATTTTAAGAAAATCATCGTCTCGTTGCTCATTAATTTGTGCGACAGCTTTTTGAAAAGTTAATGGAGTGATGTTTCTTCTATCAAGGTTTACTTGAATATTTAACGCCTGTAAAACATCTAAAAAGTAATCAATTTTTTCATTACTAGGAATTTCATGAACACGATACATCATAGGTAATTTAGCTTGTGTGATAAATTTAGCAACTTCTTCGTTTGCTCTCACCATAAAGTCTTCTATCATTCTTTCAGATTTGCCACTTTGTTCAACTTTAATATCTATCACTTTGCCTGTTTTATCAAGTTCAACATAAGGTTCTTGAACTTCAAAGTCAATATAGCCTTGTTTGTTTTTATATTCTCTTATAATTTGAGAAAGCTCGTAAGCATTCGTTAACATTTCATTTAATTCTTTCGATTCAAATTTTTTGTTGGAATTATAAAATTCATTAACACCATCATATGTTAATCTAAATTTAGATTTTATAACAGATGGAACAATTCTGGTTTTTATACTTTCTCCGTTTCTGTTAATTATTGTTATACAACTCAATGTTAATTTTTCCTCGTTAGGATTAAGTGAACAAATGCCATTTGATAATTTAAATGGTAACATTGGAACAACATCATTAAGCAAATAAATACTTGTTCCTCTTTTTAAAGCTTCATTATCAAGCGGTGAACCTTCCTTAACATAATAAGCAACATCAGCAATATGAACACCTAATTCATAGGTGTTTTCGTCAATTTTTTTAACATGAATAGCATCATCGAAATCTTTGGTATATGAACCATCGATAGTAACTATTAACTCATTTCTAAAGTCTTCTCTTTGACTTAAATCCTCATTCTCTATGTTATCAGGTATACTAGTTTTCATGTATTCATAAATCTCAGCTGAGAAATCTTCTGGAACATTTCTTGCAACTTCAAGTGATTTAACATAAGCCATAGGATCATTAATATTAGTTATTTTTTTGATAATATCAATTTCTTTATTTTTCTTATCATAATTCACTATTTTAGCAACAACAACGTCAAGAATCCTAGCTTCTTTAATACAGTTTCTTATTTTAAATCTTACATGTTTATACAACTTATCAATAGGTTTAAAATCAATAAAGTTAGCAGAACTATTAAGTACGCCAACAAGTGTATCAGTATTTCTTTCAACCACTTCTTTCACTACACCAAAAGAACGATTGTTTGCAGGATCAACAGGTGTATAAATATCTGCTTTTACTAAGTCCCCATCCATAGAAGAAGCAAAATTCGCGCCAGGAACAAAATACGAATCTTTTTCTCCATCAGGAAGTTCAATGTCAATGAATCCAAATTTACCTTCGGAAGCAAAATGAATTTTTCCAGTAATTGATTTTATTTTTTCTAAGGCTGTATATGTTGAATTTTTGCGATTATTCACAATTAAATAATTTTTAATTAAACTAATTAAAACATCGGTAAGTTGATTATTATTTAAGGGCGATATTTTTAGTTTTTTAGCTAAACTAATAAAACTAATTTCAGGATTTGATTTGATTATTTTTAATACTTCTGATTCTTTTATCATAATTATTTTACTAAGGCTCAACAAATAATTGTAAGTACCATCAGTAATAAACCTGAAGATATCATTAATCATTTGAGAACTTTTTTAAATCCCCTTTCTTTCGATGTTTTAAATAATTCTAAGTCCCCGGAACCAACAAGCGCACCAGAAAAAGCATTTGAATCAGGAGCCATTAAAAGCGAAATAACAATTATCCCAATAGATACGATTGCTAAAATGATTGTAATTACTGCTTTTATTTCCATTAGTCCTCCTTTTTAATGCTTTAAAGCCTTAATAAAATTTTATAACTGCATAGAGTTTATAATTAAATAGTGTTTTCTATTATATATAATTTAATTTATAATTTTATAGTTAAAATTCAAAAAAAGGATATGAGGTTAATATGGCAAAAGAATCAAATAAAATAAATATGAGTTATGTAATAAATACTTATGAAAATTTTGATTTCAACCAAAATTTTTACAAAATGGAATTAAACGGTATTAAAAGTAAGGCAGAAAATCATCCTATTGCTTTAAATAGTCAGTTAGATTCAGCAATTAATTTAAATAATTACATTGAAAATAATTTAGAAAAAAACAAAATCAGGCTGGCTAATGAATATATCAGAAAAAATCGCTTAACATTTCTGCCTTGAATTATTTCGCTTTTGATATTATCACTTTCGTTTGTTATTATTGTTTTTGCTTTAGCAATTAATGCTTACGTGAATGATATATTAGTAGGCATCCTCACTTCATTATCATTAATTTGTCTAGGAACAGTTGCTGGTTTAACCTTCCCTTACGTTAAAAAATATATTAGATATACAAAAGATAAAATTGAATATTTTAGACAACCTTTAACTAAAGATGTAAGTCTATTAAACATTACAAATTTAGCTTTTGATTCAGAAGAAAACTTGAAAATAAATGGTTTAAGTTCATCATTATCATGGGCATCATTAATTAAAGAAAACAAGGACTATGATGACTATGATTATGAAGTTGATCCAAATAGTATTGAATATGATTTTTATGGAGCAAAGGTTTTAGTTCAAAATGCTAAATTGACCAATAAAACAGACAAAAAAGAAAAATATATCGCACTTTTTGAAATTCATTTAGATAACTCTAAATTTGGTTTATTAAGTAATAATTTTAGTATTTTTAAAACACCATATTTTTTAAACAACACAAAGCTAAAAGAAATGAAACTTGACAACCAAGATTTAAATAATATTTTTAAACCACTTGCAGAAAATACATTGCAAAAAGAACCAATGTTAAAATCACTTAAGTCGCTTAATGATAATAATAATTTCATGCAAAAAATTAATGTAAATGAAGCTATTGTTTCTTATTTAGATAACAAAATTGTTGGCTTTTATGAACTTAAAAATATTAACAATGATCCTTTCCATAAACCTTTAAAACAATTAGATTTTAATAACAAACTTAAATTACAATTGCCTGAAAAAATTGACTTATCTAATGAATTACCGCTATGATTTATACTTGATAATTTTTATCCAATTAGCAAATATGCAGCAAGTTTAAAAAGTAATTTTTATGAATTAATAGCTCCTTTATTTGTTTCATTTGGATATTATCTAGGTCAAAATAAATTCGATATAAATCCACAATATACAGAAATGTTAGTATTTAATTAAATTACTAACATTTTTTATTGTTTAAAGTAAATTATATTTAGTCTTATTATAAAAATAATTATAATAATATTTATTATGACTATCAAATCAAGAAAAAACGTGATCATCATATTCACAGGGCCTAGCGGAGTAGGCAAAGGTACAATTGAAAAATATCTATTTGCTAATCCTGAATTAAGGTTAACACTTTCGTGTTCAGCAACTACTAGACAACCAAGAGTTAATGAAATTGATGGAATTCATTATTTTTTCATTTCTAAGGAATGCTTTAAACAAAAAATTAATAATCATGAGTTTTTAGAATATAGCTTTCACTTTGATAATTTTTATGGCACTTTATATGATGAAATAGACCGCATACATAATGCTAATAGGATTCCTTTTTTAGAAATTGAAACATTTGGGGCAAAACAAATTTTAAATAATGCTGATGTGCACAAAAAATATAAAGTTCTTACATTTTTTATTATGCCACCTAATATTGAAGAACTAAAAAATAGAATACTAAATCGCAACACTGAAAACGCTGATTCAGTTGAAAAAAGGATGCAAAAAGCAATTGATGAAATGAAAGACGCTAATTTATTTGAACATATTATTACAAATAATGATGCTCTTGAAGCAGCAAATGAAATCACAAATATTATTAAGAAAGAAATTAATTAATTATGAAATATGGAAGAACATCTGATATTGGAACAAGAAGATTAGAAAACCAAGACGCTGTTGCTATTCTCACTAATAGTGATTTTTCATTATTGCTTTTGTGTGATGGAATGGGAGGTCACTATGGTGGTGGAATTGCTTCAAGCACAACCATTAGTATATTTGAAAAGGAATTTAAACAAAACTTTCCTGCATTAGATTCTAGCTCTATAGAGCCATTTGTAACTTGAATTAAAAATACTGTTAATGTATCTAAAAAAGAAATGATTAAAATTAGTGACCGCGATGAAGCTAAACTAGATATGGGAACTACTGTAACTGGTGCTTTAATCAATACTAAAAAGAAATATGTCTTGATTTTTAATATTGGTGATTCACGAACTTTTGTGCTATCAACTAGTGGTGAATTAACACAAGTAACTGTTGACCATAATTATTTAAACCAGCTTATTTCTGAAGGCGTACCAGAAATTGAAGCAAAAAAATATTGAAATCAAGCTTCATTAACATCAGCACTAGGTCCAGATAAGAGAACTAAACTTGAAATTTTAACGATAGGCAGCAATGATTATGATCGTATTTATAGCCTAATCTCAACTAGTGATGGTGCCCATGATTTTGTTCCTAAGCCGATATTTGAAAATATAGCAAGACAAAATAAAGACGCTGAAACACTAACTCGTGAAATTATTGACTTTGCACTAAAAAACAATTCAACAGATAATGCAACGTGTGGAATGATCATTTTAGACAATCCACCTAAATGGAGGTCTTAATATGTCAATTAGAGCAGATAGCAGAATTTTTAAAAAATATAAAGTTTTACAAAAAATTGGCGAAGGTGGTTTTAGCGAAGTTTATAAGGTTGAATTATTAAGATCAGCATCTGCTATTAAAGAAATTTTCGCCTTAAAATATTTTGTCATTAAATCTGATGCTGACAGAGAAAACACTATTAAGCGTTTCAGGCAAGAAGCTTCTATTTTAGAAAAGGTTAAATCAAGTCATTTCCCTCGCTATGTTGATTCATATATTGCTAATGATGAGCAATTTTTAGTTATGGAGTACGTTGAAGGCAAAAACCTTAGAGAAATGATTAAAAGAAACGGTGTAATAGTGCCTACAAAAGCAATTAATTATATGAGTCAAATTTGTACTGCTATTCAAGAATTGCACTCAAATAATATCATTCACCGTGACATTAAAAGCAATAATATTATCGTAACATCATCTAATGACATTAAAATCCTTGATTTTGGGCTCTCGCTTGATCCTAATAGTCAAAGATATACGCAAGAGCAAAAAGTTGTTGGTTCGGTTTATTATATGGCTCCTGAGTTATGTAGAGCACACAATCAACCTACGCCAAAAACAGATATTTATGCACTTGGAATTTTGCTTTACGAGATGCTAACAGGTGAATATCCTATTGCTGGTAAGGTGGCTCACGAAACCATTAAATTGCAAAAAACTGCACCTATGCCTAAATTAACTGAAAAAATTCAAACCTCGCAGGCTTTGGAAAATGTGATTATAAAAGCAACAGCAAAAGAACCTTCTCAACGTTATGCAACAGCTTGAGAGATGTCAGAAGATCTTAAAACATCGTTATCTGAAAAAAGAGTTTTTGAAAAAGCATTAGATGCTAAAAAAATCAAGCCTAAAAAGACTACTACTGAAATAGTTAATAGTAAAGGCTTTTTAATTGCTATGCTAACTATTTTTGGGGCATGTGTTTTGGCTGTTCTAATAGCAATTATAGTTTTATTAACTAAATAAAAAGGGGATCTATTGAAAGGTAAAATCTATTCAATTAATGCAGGCATATATACTATTAAAGACGAAAATAACCTTAGTCATAATTTACCAGCATTAGGTGTTCTTAGGCATCAGAATATCAAACCGTTAGTTGGCGATTATGTCGAGTTTGATGAGGATAAATATTTAACAAAAATCCTGCCTAGAAAAAATAATTTTGTGCGACCAGCGGTCGCTAATATTGATTATATTATTATAGTCATGTCGCTTAAAGAACCTACTTTTCAAAGTTTCTTAGTGGATAAATATATGTCATATATAGAAGCATATAATATAGAGCCAATTTTATTTATTACAAAAACAGATTTATCAGCTGATAATATGTATAAAAATGAATATGAAAAATTAGGATATCAAGTTTATGAAATTAACTATAAAACAGATGAATGAGTAAAAAATATAAAACATCTTTTTGTTAATAAAACTAATGTTTTAATGGGACAAAGCGGTGTTGGAAAAACTACTATTATAAATAAAATATCAGACAATAATTTTAAAACACAGGAGATTTCTAAATTTGCAAATAGAGGAAAACATACTACAAGAATAGTTTCTATAATTGATGTTTTTGAAAATGGACAAATTATTGACACACCCGGTTTTTCAAGTTTAGATATTAATCTAACACAAACTGAATTAGCTAATTCATTTAAACAATTTCGTGAACTTGGAAAATATTGTAAGTTTAAATCATGTTTGCACCTAAATGAACCAGAAGAGTTATGTAATGTTAAAATAGCATACAAAAATAAAATTGTTCCTGAATTTAGATATAAAAATTATTTAAAATTAATGCAAGAGGTTAAAAATGAATAAGAATAGTAAATATGTCACTCCATCGTTATTAAATGTTGACAAAGCCAATAGATTAGAAATGGCTAATAAGCTTATTAATCAAGGAATTAAATGAATACATTATGATGTTATGGATGGTCAATTTGTGCCAAATTATGCCATTGAATTAGATGAAATTAAAACTATTAATGAAAAAGGCTTAAAGCATTTTAAAGACGCTCATTTAATGGTTAATGATCCTTTAAAACTTATAGATGAGTTTAAAGATTATGTTGATATTGTCACAATTCATTATGAAGCAGTTAAACCAAAAGAATTATTAAAATTTGTAAAAACTAAAACTCACGATTACAGAATTGGTATAGCAATTAAACCAGAAACACAAGTTGAAGAAATTACTGAATTACTGCCATATATACAGCTTGTGTTAGTTATGTCAGTAGAACCAGGAAAGGGCGGTCAAAAATTTATTGATTCAGCCCTTGATAAGATCCGTAAGCTAAAACAACTAAGAATTCAAAATCAATATGATTATTTAATTCAAGTTGATGGAGGTATTAATAATATTACTGGACCTTTATCATTCAAAGCAGGTGCTGATGCTTGTGTTGCTGGAACATTTATGGTTTCATGTCCAACAAAAGAAAGAATTAATTCAATTTTAGGCATTAAATAATAAAAAATTAAGCTAAAAAGGCTTAATTTTTTTATTGGATACATTCCATTCTTAGAATTTATGCTATAGCAAAAAAATATGTATTATACTATGGCAAAATGGTACGAAAATAGTGGTAGCAATGCTGAAAATTATTCAAATTTTAGAATAATAGAGAAAGTTTTACATTGTAATTAAAAATCCAAAAATTCCATATAGTGCTATAAATCAGGTCTATATGGAATTTTTAAATTCTCAACTGGGAAACTCGAAAAATATGTATTGTTAAAATTTTCTCTCTATTGCTTCTCACACTTCATCATTTCCCGAGTTTCTGAGTTTTGAAGAAAAAAACGAAAAAGCCCTGTTATTTTTAATGTTTTTTCGCTTTTTCGTTTTTTTACATACAATTTTTTAGTATTTTATTTATTTCTTCAAACTCTCTTTTAACATTTCCATCGGGAGATGTTTGGGCAAATGATTGCTCTATAATTTGACCATTTCTTAATTTAGATGTGATTGTGCAAGCATTAAGTAGATCAACTAAGCTAGCATTTGTGTATTTCTGAATTACTCCATTATCTTCATAGAATTTATTTAATTTGTATAAGGTAAGTTTGAGAACAACAAGGGCAATAAAATTAAGT
>NZ_JNJV01000007.1 GCF_000702785.1 Mycoplasmopsis primatum ATCC 25948
AAGTTCTTGCTTGACTTTTTCTTTTGGTTGATTAATATCGATTTCTCTCGCCACTTTCTTTAATATATCAATAGCATTTTCATTTTTTCTTTCCAAATCTTCTAACTTACCCAATCCTATTTGATTGCCAGTGCCTTTATTAAAACCGTTTGATATTCCGGCGCAAACATATGTAAAGTCTTTTCTTTTTATTTTTAAAATAATATATCCCGTCTTTTTCATGACAATATTATACCATATTTATCATTGTAATCATTGTAATATTTTATTTTTTATAAAAAAATCTTATATACAAAGTATATAAGACCTCAATTTATGATTGATTTTTGAGTGCTAACTGGGAAACTCAGGGCGCTTACATTCACATTTATATTTGTTAATTAAACTTCTTAGGAAGTTTTTTATTTTTTCGGATGCGTGTATTTTTCTTATTTAATTGTTTTATAGCAAAATAAAAAAAATAAGGCTTCCTTATTTTTTTTAAAAAATTATTTTAAGTATTTAGCAACTATTTTTTTAACTTCTTGTTCAGAGTCACAGTTTATTACTTTTAGTGCAACTTTTTCAAGTTCTTTTTTAGACAATGAATTAATTAATTTTCTAGTTTTTAAAATACTACCAGCACCTACTGAAAATTCATCTAAACCTAAGCCTAGCAATAACGGTGCAGCTTCTGGTGCTCCAGCCATTTCTCCACACATTCCAGCTCATTTTCCGTGCTTGTGTGCTCCATCAATAATAGATTTTATAAGTCTTAAAATTGAAGGGTTTAAAGGTTGATAAAGATATGAAATTGATTCATTCATTCTATCAGCAGCCATTGAATATTGAATTAAATCATTTGTTCCAATCGATACGAAATCTGCATATTTACAAAATTGATCTGATAAGATGGCTGCAGCAGGTGTTTCCATCATTAAGCCAACTTCAATTTCATTTACCTTAGCAATTTTTTTATTTACTTTAGACACTTCTTTATAAACTTCTAAATAAATATCTTTAGCCGCTAAAAACTCAGGTATATTAGTAATCATAGGGAACATAATAGCAACTTTTCCAAATTCACTAGCTCTAATAATAGCTCTTAATTGTGTTTTAAAAATATCTTTATGTTGTGGGTCAAGACATAAACGAATCGCACGATAACCTAAAAAAGGATTCATTTCTGGTGGAAAATTATAATATTTTAAAGTTTTGTCGCCACCAATATCAAGCGTTCTTATAACAACTCTTTTACCATTCATAGCTTGTGCTACTGCTTTATATGATTCGAATTGTTCATCTTCGGTTGGTCAATGATCGTTATCCATATATAAAAATTCTGTTCTAAACAAACCTACAGCCTCAGCATCATTTTCGATAGCATTTTTAACATCTGCAACGCTACCTATATTAGCTGCTAATTCAACATGATGATTATCAATTGTAATAGTTGGTTTTCCTTTGTATGATTGAATCATGTTTTGATATACATTGTATTCATCAAGCAATTTTTGATATTTATTCAATTCTTCTTTATTTGGATTAATCACTAATATTCCAGTTGAGCCATCAAGTGCAATAATGTCTCCATTTTTGCAACTTTCAAGTACATTATTAGTACCAACTACACTAGGAATGTTCATACTTCTAGCCATGATAGCAGTGTGTGAAGTTGTTCCACCAATATTTGTAGCAAAACCTTTAATATATTTTTTATCAAGTTGGACTGTTTGAGATGGAGCTAAGTCCTTAGCCACTACTATAACTTCGTCTTTAATAGCAGTTAAATCAGGTTCTTGAATTCCATTGAAAAAGTATAGAAATTTTTTGAGAATATCTCTAATATCTGATGCTCTTTCCTTCATATAAGCATCATCCATTTGGTCAAAAATTGCACTCATGTTATTAAAATATTCATTTGTAGCAAATATAGCTGATTGATTTTGATCTTTAATGGCTTTTTTAATATCATCAGCTGCTACTGGGTCTTGTACTAATTGTAAATGAGCACCAAAAATCTCTTTTTGCTCTTGTGTTTTCGCAATTTCAATAGTTTTATTGATATCAGCTGAAATTTTAGCAATAGCGTCATCAAAAAGTTTAATTTCTAACTCTGCTCCTTTTGATTTAGAAGGAATTTCAATTGGTAATTCTTCAATTTTAAAAACCTTAGCAATTGCTATTCCTTTTGAGGCTCCAATTCCTTTTATTTGCATATGTACTCTCCTATATATAGATTTGTCTTTATCATACAAATTTATTTTATGTTTATAATTAATTTATGAAAAATAATAATATTAAGCGTCCAATATTAGCTGAAAACATTTACTTAACTAAAAGTGAAAAAAATATTTTAGATTTTATAAATATGTATGAACTAAATGAATTTTACTTAACACAAGCAGAGTTAGCAAAAGCATCTAATTCATCAGAAGCATCTATTAGTAGATTTATCCGTAAATATGGTTTGAAAGATTATCGTAGCTTTATAGCATCAATAAATGCTAAATTATCTAATTTTTCACTGTTGTATCCAATTGAATATGATAATCAAGATATTCCAAATCCTTTTACAGTCATCCATTCATCATATAAGTATGCTATTGATAGTTTAAACAACAATGAAGTTATTAAAAAGTGTTCTGAGGCTGCTAGAATAATTAACAGTGCAACTAATGTTTTAGTTTATGGTTCTGGCTCTAGTCAAAGAATTAGCATAGATCTTGTTGCTAACTTAATTAAACTAGGAAAGCCAGTGGTTTATAATTCTGACTTTCATATATTTTTTCCAGCTTTAGCTAATGTGAGCAATAGGGATGTTTTAATTGTTTTTTCAAATAATTTAATTTCTTCTGAATCAAATTTTGTTATATCAAATGCTAAAAAACGTGGTACAAAAGTTATCGCAATTACATCAAAACATAATGAAAAAACAATAGCAAACGTTGATGTTTTAATTCAATATCAAAAGATTCATAATGCATCACTGTTAGTGCCAGTTAGCTCAAAAGTTTCGCAAATGCTAATTGCAAATATGCTTTTTGAAACACTAATTAATGATTATAAAGATAATTATGCCAAGCTACAAAAAAGCTCAAAATTAATTGATGAGTGAGCAAACATTGACAAAATTCATAGTGAAAAGTAATTAACTAATTTTAATTTTAGAAATTTCAAAATTATTTTTAACGTATAAAAATTGTAAAACTTCGTCATCGCAAAGTTCATTTTTTTCTAATTCAACTTGAAAGGTTGAAAGTGGAATGCAAAACAATTTTCCGGTGCGAAGTGATTTAAGCGACTTATCATTTAAAATTACTTGAATCTTGGGAGCAATTTCAAAAGTAAATAAATTATCTTTTTCTTTAATTGCGCTTGGATTAATTGAAATCCCTGTTTTTAAAACTTGCTGTATATTATTAAAAGTTACAAATCTAGGATCTTTATTAATATCAATAATTCCGCCGGGATATCTATTTAATTCTAATTTGCTTATTAAGTCCTCAATACTTTTAAAAGGTCTGGCAGCTCATTCTCTTTTAGAAAATGTTCAAAGTGATGGTTGATATCAGTATGCGCCATTTACATAATTAACTCTATATGATTTAATTTTTTCCATTTATGACTATTTTTGACCATAATAAGCATTTTTTCCATGCTTACGATTATAATGTTTTTCAACTAATGCTTTTTGAGCTACTGGAGCATCATTATTACTGATAATTAATGTTTTAATTGCCATTTTAGCAACTTCTTCAAGAGTTAATGCTAAATTAACAGCGTCCTTAGGTGACTTGAATGATCAAACAAATGGGCCATGTTCTTTAACTAAGGTTGCACTTGTTGCTTTTCAATCTAATTTCCTTTTGTTAAATGTTTCAATAATCACTAAGCCAGTGTTATGTTCATACTCGCCATTAATTTCTTCTGGACTTAGAGCACGAGCACATGGAACTGGTCCATAAAAATTATCGGCGTGTGTTGTTCCAAAACAAGGAATATCTTTGCCTGCTTGCGCAAATGCTACAGCATTAGTGCTGTGAGTGTGAACAATCCCTTTAATTTCAGGATGATTTTTATATAAAAGTGTGTGAGTTGGCGTATCACTTGATGGTCTATATTTTGAATCATAAACATTATTATCCATATCGGTTATTACCATATCATCAGCGCTAAGTGTTTCATAATCAACACCACTAGGTTTGATGACCATATATTTTCTATCATTGGTAATACCTGATACATTACCTCAAGTATGAATAACAAGATTGTATTTCACTAATAACATGTTAGCTTCATAAACTTCTTGTTTTAGTTTTTTGATTTCAGCATCGTATTTTTTGTCTATTTGTTTCATATTAATTGTCGCCGCCTACTTTTGCTCATTGTTCATTATAAAAATCAAGTGCATCTTTAATATATTTAATTGCTTGTGTCTTGTTTTCTTTTGCATCATTTAATGATCACATCTCTATCATTATTGGTTGATTTAATCTTAATTTTTTGAGAATATTAAGCATATATGGAAAATCAACAGTACCGCTTCCAAATGGCGTATCACGGAATTTGCCAGGAACAGTATCTTTGAAGTGAAATGCTACAAGATGATTTTTAGCAAGTTCAAATTCGTTAAATAAATCTGTTTTATTGGCTCATTGGTAAATATTGCCTAGATCAGGATAGATTTGTAAATATGGACTATCAATCATATTAATATATGTTAGAGCACGCGAATTAGTGCCCATAAATCTAGTGTCCATAATTTCAAAAGCTAAGCAAACAGAATACTTTGAGGCAATTCTTGCCGCTTCTTTAATTCCTTCAATAAAATATTTTCTGGTAGTATCATCGCCTTGTTCATAATAAACATCATAACCAGCTAATTGAACAGTCCTAATACCAAGTTTTTTAGCAAGAATAATTGCTTTAAGCATAATATCCATAGCCCTTTGGCGAATTTGTGGATCTTTTGAACCAAATGGATATTTTCTATGACCGCTTAGTGTCATTGAGTTGAAATTAAATTGATGCTTAACTAGTAATTTTTGAACATTAGCTATTTCTTCATCATTTCAGTCTAATCTTGCTAATTTAGCATCTGTTTCATCAACAGAAAATTCCATGAAGTCATAGCCAGCTTCTTTTGCTATTTTAATTTTTTCTTCAAGTGTAAATTTATTATTTATAGCCTTTTCATAGATGCCGACTAATCTATTTTTATTTTCAGTATTTTGCAAATTCATCTTTAAAAGCCTTTGCTGCTAATTCTGGATTTTCAGCATCACGCAATGAACGACCTGCTATAAAAATATAAATTGGAATGTTTTTGAACAACTTAATATCTTCTAATGCTACGCCACCAGTAATTGTTACTTTAAAACCTTTTTTAGCTAATTTATCAACAGCGTCAATATCTTTTTGACCTCACTTAACACCACTTGCTTGGCTGTCTCTTGAACGGTGTCAAACTACTTGTGGCACCTTAGCAGCAGCTCATGCATCAACTTGGTCTCATGTAAAGTTAGAAGTTAGTTCAATTTGAACTTCTTTATCTTTTCCATATTCTTTTGCTATATTCATAGTTTCAACAATTGTAGGTACTTCAGCGGCACAAATACATGTTGTATAGTCGGCACCATTTTCAAAGAACATTTTTCCAAATACTTTTCCGGCATCAGCAATTTTACCATCAGCAACAATAATTTTGGTTGGAAAAGCATCTCTTAGCGCTTTAATAGCTTTTTTACCTTCTGATGAAATTAAAATTGTACCTACTTCAATGATATCAATATACTTTTCAACTTTTTTCGCACTAGCAATTGCATCTTCAATTGTTAAATTATCAAGTGCTATTTGAAGCATTGGTTTCATATAATTCTCCTATAATAATTATTTATTAATTCATATATTTAGTGTAATCTACACTTTTGATAATGCTAATAATTTCTTCTTTAGATTTAGCTTTAGCAATTTTTTCAATATTTGCTGTATCTTCAAACACAGCAATGATTTGTGGAATAGCAACAGCTGTATGAGTTTCCCCATCTTTAGCTGCTAGTGTCATAACAATTTTTACCTCACGAGGATCATTGGCAAATTTAAGAGGTTTTTTAAGAGTTAGCAAGCTAAAACCATTTGAAAATACACAATCTTCAGTAGCTGAAGCATGTGGCATAGCAATTCCTTCAACTAAAATATAATATGGTCCGTGGGCTTCCGTTGATTTAAGAATTGCATCATAATAACCATAGTTAATTACTTTTTTATTTACAAGTGGTTCACATGATTTATAAATAGCATCTTTTCAATCTTTGGCTTCATAACCAACAATAATTGAATCATTAGCTATCAGATTGTCTAATAAATTAAGCTTATCAGACATTATTTAATTCCTTTTTCAGTAGCATCTTTAAAAGCAGCTTTTATTTCATTAATGTCCATTACATTTTTAAGACCATAAACTAATGCTTTGCTATTTTGAACTTCCGAAACAAAGTTAGCTGTACATAAAACAACATCATAATTATTAACTACAGACTTGCCCATACCTAGTCCAAGAGCTTCAACTGAGCCTTGGATATTAAGCTCGCGCATAGCTTGTTGTGTTTTTAATTTAATAATCATGCTGGTACCCATACCAGAACCACATAAACATAAAACTTTCATTTTTTCTCCTTTTTATAGGGTTTTTAACAAAAAACCATTAAAAAATTCTTTATTAAATAAGTAATAAAGGAATTGCTTCCTTTATTTAGTTAGTAGATTGATTAAATAATTAATAAATTAATTAAGCATTTTGAACAACTGGTTCAGCTTGTTCTTCTTTTTGTTCTAATAATTTAGGTTTAATTTTAAGTAATTTTTGTAAACCAGTTGGTTTGTATTGTCTTGCTGAATCAATTAGTTGTGCTAAGAATAGCATACCTACAATATATAGTGGTAATACAATGTAAGCAGCGTATGGGTGACCACCACCAATAACCATTACAAGACCTCATACAAATGTTCAGTCAAACATACCATTATAACCATTTAAGTATGGGAATGTATCAAAGTAATCTTTGTGTTTTACATCGCCATGAAGCATTACTGTTTTGTGGAATTCATTCATACCAAAACTATTAACCATACCTAATCCTAGTGCAATAACAACAATTTCAAGGAAACCGAATATTACTGGAATAATGATAGTTGCTCTAAAACCACCAGAAGCATTAGCAAATACACCAATTGAACCTGAGTTAAAGAATAATGTTATAAACAATGGAATAACAATTGGTATATGGAAGCTACTTTGAAGTTTTGTAAGACCAATTGAAAGACCAATTACAAGACCTACACCAATAAATTGTGCTATTGTACCTGCAACAAAACCAAATGTAACAGAGTTAGGTGAAAAACCATATGTAGCAGCAACATCGACAGCAACTACTGCGCCAGGGATTAATTTTTCACTAATACCTTGAAAGGCTTGTTGAAGTTCTGAAACAAACATTCTAACGCCTGTTTGAAGTGCAATAATAGCAGCAACAATTTGGAATGAACCTAAAATAAGGTTGATTGGTCAATATACAGAACCACCACCTACTTTTCATGCGCCATATAATGCACCATTAACAAAACCGTTTGAATCACCGAATCTTAAACTATCATAGCCTGGTGCAAATTGAATAATTAAAATCAATACAATAAATACAAGTAAGATTAACATTGATTGAGTAAAGATGTTATCTTCAAATACTTTAAGACCTTTTGGCATTTTTCTATTTTCTGATGAATCATCAGCTTTACCAAAATATTTACCGATTTTGTAGGCAATTGCAGCACCTCACATTTGTTGGTGACCAACTGCAAAACCAGCACCTTGTGTAACAACATCTGCACCTTTAATAGTTGAAGTTGATGCTACACCTCAGTATGTTCCTAAAAGAACACCTGAAAAGACAATTGTTCCAATTTGGGCACCAATAGTTAATGCACCTGTTGAATCTGTCATTCCATAACCTGTACTAAACATTAATACAAGCACAATTGGAACAGTAGCTGCGGCTTGTTGGAACATAACGTGTCCAGTAATCATTAATGAGTGTACATTTGTTCATTTTTTAAGAGCTATTAGAATAATATTAATAGCTAATCCAATGATTAGAGCATATGATAACCATGATGCATAACCATTACCAACAGAGTCTAGAAATGATTCTGCTGAAACTTGGCCTAAATATGTGTCAAGTGGGATAATTGATGAGCCACCAGCATATTTAGAAAGTGATATGAATATTGGTTTAGCTAAACCAATAACAGCACCTGATCCTATTTGAAGTAATAAAACTCCAATCATAGCTTTTAAGGTTCCAATAATTGTTCCTGAAAATCCTCTTCCAAGCACGAGGTAACCTATAAAAACTAATAAACCGATTAGAATTGAGTTAACACCTAAAAAGTTGTTAAGAAGAATATTCTTAATGAAGAATAAAGACCCATTTTTTCAGTCTCATCCTTTATATCATACAGCTCCAATGTAGATAGCTACAATAACTAGAACTGCAATAAGAACACCAACTAAAACTATCCAATTAAACGGTTTCTTGTTTTTTGTTTGTGTTTCCGACATTTTAATTTCCTTATTTTTATGTTTTAGACTATTTTATAGACTTATAGGCTTATTAATGCCCTATAAAATAGAATTGTAATGCCTTAAATTAAATTAATTTAAGGTCTTTTTTAAGTTGTTGAACTTCTTTTGAAACTTTTGATGCGTCATATTTTCTTGGTTCATCAAAAGCTAAAATTTCACGTGGGTTATTGATTAATATATCATCAATAGCTTCTTGTGAAACTCCGACTTGTTTTAATAAAGGTATAAATCTTTCAAACAAGTATGAGAAGCCAAATGTTTCTTTACCCTTAGTTAGACCGTAATTCTTTTGGTAAAGAATTCTACCAGCATCTAAACTTAATGTAATGTGTTTTTGAAGGCCTTTATCAACTAGATATTTAATGTGATCTGCTAATGTTGAATCTGGGTAGTATTTAACACGATCTGGACCATCGAAACAAATTGTTACACCTGTTTCTTTAATGATTTTTTCATAATAATATCTATCAGGGTTTTTATTTAAGTGTGAAAGTTGAATTTTTCTTGGGTTTGCGCCAAAACCAATTAAGTGTTGAGCTACTTCAAGTGCCATTGTACCTAATTGTGTATGCACAAGAATTGGACAACCTGTTGTAATACTTGTTCTAGCAGCAACTTCAAGTGCTTTTAATTCTAATCTATCAATAGCTGCATAACCTGTACCAGCTTTAATAATACCAGCCTTAGCTTTTGAACGTTTTACAACTGGACCATTGTAGTTATATTCATCCATTCCTTCTTCAACTTCAGCAACCATCATTTTAACTATATCATCAGTTGGTACACATGCTAATCATGAACTATATTTGTCATAAAAAGCTGCTTTATGAAAACCTGTTGACATAATAATATTTGCTTTACCTTTGAAGGCGTTTGCGATATCTAACATTCTGTAAACATCTCTACCAACATTAGGTGGATCCATAGTAACGATAGTCTTGCCACCGTGATCAATATATTCTTGTACTTCCTTTTTCGCCGCTTCAACATCAATCATTAAGAAATCGATGTGTTCATGCATTTCAGGACCACCATTTTTAATTAAGTGATCGTGACAATCTGTAATTCCAATAGAACTAGCAGGAACGTCACCTAAAACTGTCCTGACAAATTTTTCTTTTGCCATATTTCTCCTCTGAAAATTTAAAATATTCATAATGGTGAAAAATGAATTACCATTATGCTTATAATTTTATTTAAATTAATATAATAAAAATTTTAAAATTGGAAAAAACTTCCAACTAAAATAAATTAAATATTTTATGAATTCATAAATTTTTACTTAATATCATTATATTTAGGCATAATTGCTTTGAAAATTATTTTCATTTTTTCAAAAATTAAAAATAAAAAAATGTGGAAATTTTTCATAAAAGTTATTTTTATAAAAAATATTTGACAGAAAAACTTTTTTTTAGCAAAAAATTATCATAAATATTTTTTACAAAAGAGGAGCCATTTATTTTCTATATAATTGATAAACAAATAAAATGTAGGAGGCACTAATGAATAAAAAAATTGAGCTAGATAAAATTAAATATATATTTTTAGATCTTGATGGTACAGTTTTAAATAAATCTAAAAAAATCGGTTTAGAAACCGAAAATAAAATTAAAGAACTATCAAAAACTCATCAAGTTATATTTAATACTGGGCGTTCATGATATTTATGCCAAAGATTTCATCAACAACTTGGTTTAAATACTCCAATTTTGGGGCTTAACGGAGCACTAATTTATGATTGAAAAAACAAAAAAGTTTTATATTCAAAACATATGTCTATGGAGATTAGTCAAAAAATATTAGACATAATATTGCAATATAACATTAATTTCTATATGTACTTTGATAAAAAAATGATTGGTGTTCAAAAATTTAAACAAGAGTGATTTGAAAGAGTAATTTATCCTAATGTTTATCCATTAAATGAACTAAGTGCTGACTATACCGAGTACAATAATCCACCATCGGATTTTAAATTGACTGACCCTGTAATTAAATTTTTATTGTTGGTTGATGGTTTAACTGATGATGAATTAAATGAATTAAAACAAAAAGTTTTAAACATTTCAAATGATATTTATGCTATCACTTCACAAAAGGGTTGTTTAGATATCATGCCTATTGGTTGTGACAAAGGTACTGCTATCGAATGATTTAAAACGAATTATTTAAATAACGAAGATATTTCTCAAAATTCAATAATGTTAGGCGATGCTGCTAATGATATTCCTGCTTTTAGTAAAGTCGCATATTCATGTGCTTTAAAATCTCATTCAATTGAAACTGAAAAAGCTGCTGATTTTGTTGTTGGATCATCAGATGATAATGGTATAGCGGAGTTCTTCAATACATACACTAAATAGTAAACATATTAAAAACAGCTCGAAGCTGTTTTTTATTATTTCTTAAGTCTTCACGATTCAATGAGGTCTAAATCAACATCTTTTTTGGCTTTATTTAAACTGCTAAATGAGCTATTAATATAATCAAATTCAATATTTTGATTTGTAAAAAACGCCTTTAAAACAGTATTATATGGCTTAATATCATTTTTTAATTTATTGATATCATAACTATTCATGAATATTCTATTCAATTTTGGTTTAGGCTCATAAATTTTTTTGTCAAAATATCCAATAGCTAAACCAATGCAAGGAAAGGCATCACCATCAATATTTAATATTTCTTTTAATTCTGGAATAAATGCTCTTACTCCACCAATAAAACAAGTTCCTAATCCATTATTAATAGCAGCATCTTGAGCCATTGTGGCCTGAATAAAAGCATCTCCCGCTCCTGTTAATATTGAATTCAGGCTGTTAAATTCGTGTTTTGTATTATTGAGTTTATAAACTTCATTTATTCTATTGTTATCAGCTAAAAATAATATAAAAATTGATGACTCAGCGACTTGTTTTTGATTCAAAATAGTGCCTATTTTATGTAAAAGTTGTACATCATTAATTACAATAGCCGATGACATAAAATAATTATTGCTTACTGGTGCTCTATCAATTGTCGTTAGAATATCATTGAAATGCTTTTCTTCCATTTTTTTATTTTTTATAAAATTTCTAGTTGAAATTCTTGTTTTGACTTGTTCTATAAAATCCATAGTTTCTCCTTATTTTTAATTTATTAATTTATATTATATAAGTATTATAATAAGCATTAGTAGAAGCAATAAAAAAGTGTTAATTTTAAATTGAATAAATTATTCTTTTTCTACTGTTTTAAAGATAAATAAGTAAATTTGTTAAACATTTTTTTGTATTTATTTTTATTTTAAAAATAAATGAAAATACATTTATAATAATCAAAATTACCTTATAAGAAAAGAGGCAAAATGATTTTAACTGATAAAGAAGTAAAACTTCTATATAAAAAATATACAAAAAATAAAAATAATAAATTAGTTGAAAATACAATGACTAAAAATGGAATTAAGAATTCTATTATTGATAATGATGTTGTCAGATTTCATGATAACAATGAATTTTCGGTGCAAGTTCCAAAAGCGGGCATCAAAAATCAAAAATCTTCTGGTAGATGCTGAATTTTTTCAGCAACTAATATGTTAAAAGCAAGGGCATTAAAAACATTAAATCTTGAAAGTTTTGAATTATCTGAAAACTTTTTATTTTTCTGAGATAAGCTTGAAAAAGCTAACACATTTTTAGAGTTATTTATTCAACATCCAAATTTAAAATTTAATGATAGATTATTTGTCAGTTTTACAGATATGATGGTATCTGATGGTGGATATTGAGAATGAGCACAAGGTTTAATTAAAAAATATGGACTTGTTCCACAATCAGCAATGAATGAAACTCATACATCAACAAACACTGATGAATTAAATCAGGCTCTTAATATATTGTTAGTTGATATAGCTCAAAAAATTCAAGATGCACAAAAAGATAAAATGAGTCTTGATGAATTAAGAGAAATTAAACATGAAGCACTTGAAAAAGTTTTTAATATTAACGCCAAAGCATTAGGGCTACCACCACAAACTTTTAACTTTGAATATAGGGATAAAGACAAAAAATTTTGCAAGATGGAAAATATTACACCATTAGAGTTTTTAGAAAAGACAGTTGGTAATGAATTCTTAAACAAAATTAATATTGTTCATGACCCAAGAGATATTTACCCTAAAAATAGATTATATGTTTCAAAATACTATAAATCAGTCATTGAATCAAAAAGCGTTGTGGCTTTAAACACCTCAATTGAAGAAATTAAAAAAGCAGTAATTAAATCGCTTAAAGACGGAGAACCTGTTTGATTTGACTGTGATGTTTCATTTTTTAGTAATACAAAACTTGGCATATTTGATACAAATTTATATAACTTTGAAGACTCTCTTAAAATTACAATTCCATCTAAAAAAATTAGAGTTAATTTCCGTTTAAATACTCCAAATCACGCAATGACATTTATTGGTGTTGATTTAGATTCAGAAGGCAATGCTATTAAATGAGAAGTGGAAAATTCGTGGGGTGATGAAAATGGTAAAAAAGGCTATTTTTCAATGAGCGATAAATGATTTGACGAATTTTGTTTTGCTGCAATCGTTGATCCCAAATACATTTCACCATCAGTATTAGAAGGCCTTAATAAACCAGTAATTGAACTTGAACCCTGAGATCCGTTAGCATAAAAAAATAAAAGACTCGTTCAATTGAGTCTTTTATTTATATTTATATACCTTGCCCATGTTTGTGAAATGATAATATAAAAGCACAGATAACAATTCCTAAAAAGAAAAGAATCATGGTTCATAAAAAGAGTTTTTTATCATGATGCGCGTGATAAAATTCGGGCAAGAATTCTAAAATGCTTAAAAATATAAATACGCCGCCTATAAATGATTGAACTACGGCTCTAAGTTGTCAAATACCATATATATGGTGGCCAGAATAAGCCCCGATGATCATAGCTGGTAAAAAGAGTAATAGACATAGTGTTGAAATAGTTAAGGCTTTTGCTCTTGATCAACCCATTTCTCTTTGTCTGTAGTAAAAAATAATTTGCTCTGGTATCAAATGAAGAATTAGCGATATTAAAAAAGCAAAAGATGTTGATGTGATACCTTTATTTTCAATTCCACTAATAATAAAACCTATCAAAAAACCTTCGGGAATTCTGTGTAATAAAAGCAATAGAATTGCTACTATTTTATACCCAGGCTTGTTCTCTGTTACATGAGCGTTTTGAATATCATGATTTGGCGCTATTTGATGCTCATGCTCTTGATCATTGTGGTGATCATGTGCTATATCATGTGAGTGTAAAAATAATCTAGCAGTTTTATCTTTTGATATTTTATTGCTAATTGATAGCCTAATTAGGAATCTAACCAACCAAGCAAAACATAAACCAAGTGCTAAACCGCCCACAACAACTAAAATATTTCAACCATAAATTTTAATGTTTTCGTTATAAATAGCATTGTTATTAACCGAACTAATTTCAAGCGACTCTTTCAAAAAGCCAAATAATGCCATAGTTATAAAAAAACCACACATAAAGGCATAAAGTAAAACTGTGCCTTTTTTGTTTAATTTTTCTTTGGTAAAAGCAAAAACTAAATTAACTAAAAAAGGAACAATTACAATTATTGACAGCACTATTAATATAATAACAAAAGCAGTTAATTGACTATTATAGCCTAATGATGAATATAGTGAATTTCAAAATTGATTCATTAATTATTTTATTCCTGAAATTCTATATTATGAAACACTTCTTGAACATCATCGTCATCTTCGATTTTAGCAATAAAGTCTTGAATTTTTTGAGCCTTTTCGCCTTCAAATGTCACGGTTGTATTAGGCAAGTATGTAATTTCACATTGCATAAATTCAGTAACATTTAAATTCTTTTCAATAGCATCTTTGCATTTCATAAAACTATCCACAGATGTTGTAATAAAAAATGATTCATCATTTAATTCAATATCCTCAGCACCGTTTTCAAGGCAAATCATAGTTAAAGATTCTTCATCAACTAAGTTTTTATCAATTTCAATAACACCTTTGTGGTCAAATTGAAATGGTACAGTACCGGTTTTGCCTAATTTAGCATTTTGTCTATTAAATAAGGCTTGTATGTTACTGGTTGTACGATTAATATTATCTGATAATGTGGTTACTAAAAATGTGGCTCCACCGCTAATTGTGGCATTATATAAAGTTTCAACAAATGTAGCGCCGTCTTTTGCATTACCTTTGGCTTTATCTAATGCTCTTTCTATATTTGCCTTAGGCATACTTTTAGCTTTTGCTTTTGAAATAGCTAATCTTAATGCTGGATTAGTACTTGGATCTGGACCACCAGCAGCTGTTGCTGCTACATAAATTTCTTTAAACATTTTTTGGAAAATTTTACCTCTGGCAGCATCGTTAGCACCCTTTTTGTGCTTAATGCCTGCTCAATGTGAATGTCCTGACATAGTTTATCCCCTTTTCTTCTTTCTGTTAATTTTGAAATATTCATCGATAGAATATGGTCTAGATGGTAAGTTTCTTTTGTGAGAACTTGCTTTATTCATTTTTTTAATTTTTTCAACACTTTGTAAATTAATGTTATCAACATCATTCATTAAATATTTATCTAAATCAGTGTAGGTAAAACCTAATTCATCTTCGTCACTTTGTCCTTCTCATAAACCAGCAGAAGGCTTTTTATTAATGATATTAATAGGAATTTTTAAATATTTGGCTAATTCTCTAACCTCTGATTTTAATAAATTAGACAAAGGGAGAATATCAACACCACCATCGCCATATTTAGTAAAATAACCTATAAAATACTCATCTTCATTATCTGTTCCTACAACCAAATATTTATTTTGTTGAGCATAAGCATACAGTGTTGCCATTCGTAATCTGGGTTTAATATTACTAATTGCCATATTGTTATTTATATCAGAAGTTGCTTTTTTTAATGAATTAAATGATGGTGCAAGATCAACTGTTTTAAATTTTAATCCTAATAGTTGAGCAAGTTCATCAATATCTTGTTTTTCATGATCCATATTATCAATTGGCATCACTATTCCGAGTGTGTCATTAGGAAAAGCTTTTGCACATAAAGCAATAGTTAATGCACTGTCTATTCCGCCTGAAACGCCAACTACACAACCATTACATTTGGCTGATTTAACTTTTTGCCTAATTCAAGCAATTAAATAATCAGCATATACTTTAACTTTATGAGAATTGAACGGCGAAACAATACTATTGTTAAATCTTAAACCTACTCTTTTAATCATATCCACTTTCTACTTATATATTACTAATATAATATTTAAAAATATATCTAATTTTACTATATTATTAAAAACGGCATATTTGGAAATTATGAATAGTGCTTTTACATATAGAAATGGTTCGCTATCTATAAAATTTGTAATCGTGCTTTTTTATTTTTGGCTTGTTTTATAGGCAAAAAATAAAAAAACAGAATTCCTGTTTTTTTATTTTCAATGGTGAAAATTAATTGGTACTTCAAAATAATGATCTAAATTATTAATAGCTTCATATCATTTATAGACAGCTCATATGTTTTTATCTACAGAGCGAGTGTATGGACTTTGCCCATATTGATCAAACTGAATCTGTGATTCCATTTCATATAAAGAAGTGATATTTTTATGAGCAAGAGCAAATTCATCCCATGGCTTCATAAAATATCTATATGTAAATGGTAATACTTTGTGGTTGTTAAAAGGCGTTGTGTACTTTTCATTTTCATGCATATCATCAAAAGTTAAATCTAAATGATAATATTTTCCGTTTTCTTTTGATTTATAAATATTTCATGCATGCGGTTCAGCACCTTTTCTTTTAATAAAACTTCTTGTTTTTTCAACATATTGATAGCTATATGAATCACCAGTGAAATATGCAACATTAAGATTTAAAAAGGTGGCATATAACGTTAGCATACGAGCATAGGTTTCACACACGCCAAGCACTTCTTGTTCAAAATCAGGGTTATTAGAAAACACCGCTGGATTACGCATATCAAGATTTATTTTACCGGTCATTATTTCATTTTCGGCACCATTATGATCATATTTAAGCCTCATAGTAATAAAGTTGTGAAGTGATCTCAATTTTTGCTCTTCATTAAATTTGGATGAAATTAAGTATGGAATTGTATCAATAACATATTGTTTTAATTTGCTTCATTCTTCATGTTTATGGCGATAAACCAATGTATTAGCATAAGGTTCGGTTTCCAATTTAGACATGTTATTCAAATATTTCAACTGATATAAGTAATTATGATTGTAACCAGCAGAACTAGCAGGAGACATAAAATAACCTCACTGACTAACTAGTTCTATGTTGTTAAAATTTAATCACGCGGGCACTATATCTCTATCTTTATTTAAATAATCACCATAAATTTTTTGATTATAAGGAAAGGCATTAGCGAAGGATTGATAATTATATTTTCTGTTTTGAAAATAGTCATTAAATATTACTTGTTTACCTTGATTGTATTCGTTTAAGTTGCCCTTATTGCTTTTAGACTCATAAATACCGCCTTCGTTTAGAAGTTCTAACCTTAATTTTTTAATATTATCATTTGAGGCATTTTTTATAAAATCTAAATTGTTAATATCATAAATATAGCCTTCATTAGCTGGATCAAATGCTAAATCTTTGTTTTTAAATTGAATTTCTAAAAAGGCTCTGGTTTCGTCTATTATGTTTCTAATATATGAGTAATTTTGCCTGTTTGTTAAAGGATTATATTCTAAACAATAAGTGATGAAATTTTTAAAGCCGTCTTCATTAACTAAAAACTTTTGAAATAAGTAAGCATAGTGCATATTTTGATTATCAAAAATTTCTTTTCTATTGTTTAATTTAGGTTTGAAATTTGCTGATTCAGCCTGTAAATTAATTCAATTAGTTAAATGGTTTAAATAAATTTTATTATGTTTAAATAATGTAAGGTTGTTTTCTAAAACACCTAAAATTGATTTAGAGTTTTTTATTTGATTGCTATCTGTTAAGTTATTATCATAAAGATCAATCAATTCATTTCAAGCTTGGTTAATCTCTGCTGAATATGATTTTGCGGTTCTGTTAACAGCAGGAATTCTCTTATTTTTAAATGTGGAATTGATTTGCTCCATACTTTTTTCATATGTGACTTCATATTCGTTTTTATTAATTTTAGGTTTATCAACACCTTGATTATTTTTCTTTTTGTCATCCTCTTGTTTATTAGGAACAGTTGGATTTTCGTTGGTATTATCAGTATTTGGTTTATTTATTGCCTCATTATCTGAAAATGGAAAACATGAAACTGAAATAATAGGTAATGATAGAATGGGAACTATCAATTTAAATAATTTTCTTAATTTCATTTAGAACCTCTCAATTTAAAACTTAAATAAAATTAGGATTTTATTATATAGCAATTTAAAAATGCCAAATTGGCATTTTATAAAGTTTAGTTTATTTGTCTCCATTAATCATATTTGAAGTATAAACATGCCCTTTCATTTTATTAATATCAAACATACAAATCATAGCATCGGGATCGATTTCATTAACTATTTTTAAGGCTGCTGTTGATTCAATATACATTGTGTTAATAATTAATACTTGTTGTGTCTCCTTGCTGTAACCACCTTGAAAATTAGCAATTGTAACAGCAAATCTCTTATCTTTAAGAGCAAATATTTTTTCTAATATTTCGTTTGCTTTTGAAGTATAGATTTCGATTTTAACCATTTTATATTTAGGGAATAAAACATCCACAACAACACCATTAACTAATATTAGTAAGAATGAACTAGCAAAACTGGCATTAAAGAAATATTCAATATCTCAATAACCTTCAGACAAACCTGCTGGAATATATGTACCTATAAGATTTGAGAAAAATAAACTAATAATATGAATAATAATATAAACAATTCCAAGGTTTTTAAATTTCTTTTGTGAATATCAAACAACAAAAATATCAAAACCAGCAGTAGATGAATTAACTATTAATAATGCAACAGCTAAAGCTCCTTGAACAATAGCTCATAACAAGCCATAAAACATAATAGATACTGGATTATTTTGATTTACTGAATGATTTACTGCTCAGGTTGTTATTTGAACTATATTATTAGAATTATTAGCTATGTCACTGTCTAAAACTTTGCCCAAAATTAATCAATTTGGAGATGTTGGAATTGAACCAAAAACAATACCAAAAAGTGTAGTAAATAACATAAATAACATTGTTAATATTGCAAATTGCTTATTAATTTTGTAAGCTGCAAAAATAAACATAGGAATATTAATAATAAAGTTTATAGCTCAGAAAAGTATATTGAAGACAATTCTCGCTGTGCTTTCAGTTCCACCGTTATGAATTACAAGATAGGCTGCAAACCGTGCACCACCATGACTAATTGCATCTACGCCTAAACCATAAAGACCAGTATTTTGAATAAAAAGCATACCAAAAAACGAAAATATTAATGAAATAATAAGTACGGCAATCACCTGTTGCCAAAACTTAGTTAAGGAATGAAGATATGAAAAATATAATAATTTTTCACTAACTTTAACTCTATTTATTTCATAAGCAGATTCAAAATTTGGTTTTTTTCTTGGGCTCTTTTGGTCGTTTTGTTTTTTTTCATCGTTCATGTTTTTATTATATTATGAATAAAAAATAAAATTAAAAAAATTAGACAAAAATTATGTTTTTTTTGACGCTTTTTGTCTAATTTTTTGTTTAAATTGACCTTTTGGAATAATTTATGTCAGTCTGTTAAGGCAGAGTGCACTAATAAGTAAAATAATTGAAATAATTAAGAGAATAACCAGTACAAAATTATATTTTTTTGTCTTGGATTTATTATCCATTTTTTCTTTTTCGCTTTTAAGTTCATCATTAAGGATTTTAATTCTTAAATCTCTTTCTTTTGAAAAAGGTTTGCTTTTCTCTTGTTCAATTTTTTGAGTTATATCATCAGCCCTTTGATATTTATTTTTCTTAAAAGACGAAAAGACGAACCCCATTGATATAATATATGCTAAACCTGTGTATGAAAATATTGTGATACCTATAATAAAAGTAAAGTCAGATGCTATTCTTTTGGAAGTATATGTTTTTGGATCTTTATTTCATTTCAAAAACAATAACAATAATGTTAATGTGAGACAAATAATAAAAACAACGACAAAGTGCATGCATTTTTTTCAATGAAATGATTTAATAAAATATTCTCTTTTTGAATTCATAATGATAGTATTATAAAATAAAAGGCTCAAAATGATTTTGCTTTATACATATGCCCTATAACAGTACAAACAAAAAAACTAGAAATAATTCTAGTTTTTAATCATTTCAATTAAATTCATATTCATACACATTATCGGAAACAACTTTTTGTTTATTATTATTGTTAAATATAGAAGTTGCTAATTTAAATTTAGCTTTAATTTTTTTATCAGTTGGATTATTGAATTCAATTTTAATATCTTCTAATTCCATATTATCAGCATTTTTGAAACGAATATAATAGCCAGGATTTGCTTTAATATCTTTTGCAACCTTATTATCTGATACAGCAGCCTTAAAAGTATCTATATCTAAAAATTTATTTAAATCAACATTATTAAGACCAGCAAAACCATCTATTTTATATTTGAGTGGATGGGTTAATTCAATTAAATAGTCTTTTGATGATTCTTTTGCATGTTTAGACAAACTTAATGCTAATGATACAAAAACATATCCTTGCTTAATGCCTTCATAATTCTTGCCAAAATCCAATGAGACTTTTTTATCTTTAATAACCACTTCTTTTAATGCCTGCATATCTATTTTTTTATAATTAATTAATAGATCATCATCATAAATTGATGTTATAACAAAATCAGACTTGTTAGCATTGCTTAATTTTGAAAAGTATAAATTTTCTTTAATTTTATCTATTGAATCAGTAAATTTATTTTTAAAGCCTTCAATATATTTAAATTTTAAAAAACTTTTTGTCTTAGGTTCAGTTTTTTTAGCTAATGAATATGTCACATAAACATAACCCCAAGCATCGTCAGGTTTAACATCTTCAATTTCATATAAATATTCGTCAGTTAGCTTATTATTTTTTAAAACTACAAAGCTTTTTAAATAACCATTTTTAACAAATTCTGATGGTGTTATTTTTGACATATTTGCCTTTAAATCAGCCTTAATGTCTAATTCAGCACCTTGAAAATTCTTAGGGTCAAATTTATTATTTTTATAGCATGAGACAAGAATAAATGGACTAAGTGCAAGTAATGAAGTTGATGATATTAATGTTTTAAAAATTTTATTTTTCATTTTTGTTTCCTTTAGTTTTATTCTTGTCTAATGAAACAGAAGCAATTGAAATTTCAGCTGATTCTTTATTTTTTTCCATTAATAATGTATATTCAATATCCTCAGGAATAATCACTCTACCATCAAATGGTTTATGTAATCTATCTTCTTCATTATAAATTGACTTAGCTAAAACAGGCTCTGATAGATTAAAAGGCCTTACTCAATTAACAACTTGATCTTTTGTTCCATATAAATAATGATTATCTTCCACTAAATAAGTTTCGGGAATGTTTGGATATTTTTGGCCTTTTAAATAGTCTAGCTCAAAATTAATATTTTCAAATTTTTCATTAGCATTTGAAATTTTAGGAATAGCCTTAAATAAATTAATTGTGTATGGATGCATAGGTTGTTTATAAACAACATCTGTATTACCTGATTCAACTATTTTACCTAAGTGCATAATCTGCACTCTATCGGCTATATATTCTATCATTGATAAGTCATGAGCTATAAATAACATACCTATATTTTTTTGTTCACACAAGTCTTTCAATAAATTTACAACTTGAGCCTGAATAGAAATATCAAGCGACGCAATAGGTTCATCAGCAATAATGACTTTTGGTTCAGTTATTAAAGCACGGGCTATAACAATTCTTTGACGTTGCCCACCCGAGAACTCATGTGGATAACGATAAGCAAATTGTTTAAGAAGCCCAACATCTTCTAATGCTTTATAAATAATAGATCTAGTGATAAGTTCAGTAATCATTTTCTTAGCAAAGATCTTATTATATAAATTAAATAATGGATTGCTTGATTGTTTAATGCCTAGTAAGAAATAAATAGTTCTAACATCTTTAAATAAATGTTTAACTTCAATTTCGAATGATTTTAAAGTTAAATATTTATTAGATATTTTTTGTTGATAAACCTTAATATTTCTTGATATCTCTTCTATTTGCTCTTTATCTTTATTCTTTTTAGCATTATTTAAATCTTGTTTTAATTTAGCAAAAAACTTTTTATTAATTTCAGCAAATTTATTGTTTGTATAAGTTTGCTGAATTTTAAGTTTTTTATAAAGCAACGATTCGTTAAGAATCTCAATATCTAATTCTTTAATATCTGCTTTGATCATATCTGCATATTTATTATTTTCTTCAGTCATAATTTTATATGCTTTATCAAGCGCTTCCTTAGCATCATTTAATTCTTTTTCACTATATTCTGGTTTCTCAGTGGTTGAATTAATAATTTTTTCACATTTATTCTTAAGGCTTAATAACTTTTTCTCTTCCTCTTGGAAATTCCTTTTGTTGGTTTCACTTGCTTTGATATATTTAGCAAAGTCGAATTTAAAGTAAGTATTTAATACATCATTAGCAATTTTTTTAAAGTTTCTTTTAATAGGAATTTCTTCTAAATGATCTTTATAAAAGTTACTGGTGTAATTATTTAATTCAGATACTAAATACTTAACTTGTTCAATAGATAAGTATCTAATTTTTTCACTATTTTCTTTAATTAATTTATGTTTAATTTTGTTAGTTATCTCTTTTTTATAGTTAAAAAAGTATAAGTCAACATTATAAGTATTTAAACGCGCATATTTGCATATTCTGATTTCGTTTTTATATTCAGAAAGAAAGTTTTGAATGGCATTTTTATTAGAAATTAAATGTTCTGCAACATTGCTTTTGTGTTCCTTGATTTGATTTTCAATTTCTTTTTTTTGATTTATAGCATCATATTGCTTTTGTGAATATTTGGATAAACTTTTTGCTAATTTATAATTATCCTTAGCATTTTCATAATCAATTTCATCAAATGTTAACTCTTTATTACGATAAAGCTTTTGTTTTTCATAATAGAAAGCCATTAAATCATCTGTATTTGAATACATAGAGTTAATAATGTCGCTTTCCATAGATTGCTTTTCTTCTAAGTAATTAAAGTAAGAAATAAAGTTTTCATCAATGGTCTCATTTTCAAAATCAAACTGAAAATTAGTTAAAATGTCGGTTCATTTTTTAAAGAAAACCTGAGCTAAACTTGTAATAGCTCTAAGGTTTT
Source organism: Mycoplasmopsis primatum ATCC 25948 (assembly GCF_000702785.1). Lineage (GTDB taxonomy): Bacteria > Bacillota_I > Bacilli_A > Mycoplasmatales > Metamycoplasmataceae > Mycoplasmopsis > Mycoplasmopsis primatum. The sequence goes on from NZ_JNJV01000007.1 coordinate 23,051, forward strand.
TGATTTTCAATTCTTTGGCATATTTTAAAAATGAAAAAGGATAATTTTTCTTAATAGCATCTCAGTCACTAAACAAATCATGAGTTTTTTGTTTAATGATCCCATTAACAATTAATGGTTCTTTTAAAATACTGTATATAGTTTTTTGACCATTAAGTGAAGCATGAGGATCTTGAAAAATCATTTGGATTCTTTTTCTTAGAAATTTTTCTTGTTTTTTAGATAAATGCTTTCCACTAATAATTTTTCCATCAAGCGTTACAAAACCATTAAAATCATTATAAAGTCTTAATAAAGAACGACCAACGGTTGTTTTACCTGAACCCGATTCACCAATAAGACCAACAATTTCACCTTCATGTAGATTAAAAGAAACGTCATCAACTGCTTTATTAATATTTCCATTATTAAGGAAATATTTTTTTAAACCTTGGATGTCTAAAATAACTTTTTTGTCATTATTCTTTATCATCATTAAACACCTTTCTGAAACTTTTTAATCTTAATTCTAGTGATTTAGGTCTTTCTATTTTTGGAGCATCTGGGTGTAATAATCAAGTAGCAGCACTGTGATGATTATTAATTTCAATTAAAGGGGGTTCTTTTTCATAGTCAAGTTCAAGCGCATAGTCATTACGATATGCAAAAGAGTCTCCTAATGGTAAGTTAGCCATATCAGGTGGAGTACCTTTAATTGAAAATAGCCGTTCGTCTTCATTTTCAGGTATAGCCGAAATAAGAGCTCAAGTATAAGGATGAGCAGGATTGGTGAAGATGTCTTTTCTTGTTCCTCTTTCAACAATTTTGCCAGCATACATAACATAAATATAGTCACAAAATTTAGCAACCACACTAATATTGTGCGAAATTAAAATGATAGAAATGTTGTACTCTTGTCTAATTTGTTCAAATAGCGCAAGCACAGAAGCTTGAACTGTGGGGTCAAGTGCAGTTGTTGGTTCGTCAGCAATAATTAATAAAGGCTTAAGAGCAACCACCATTGTAATAACAACACGTTGCTTCATACCACCACTTAAAGTATGTGGATAACGGTCAAAAACTTCTTCAGGATTATGAATACCAAATTGGTCTAATAATCCTACTAAATAGTCTTTTTTAGCTTTATAAGGTTTGCCTTTTCACTCATTATTTAAATTTAGTGCATCTAATAATTGCTTACCAATTTTTCTAGTTGGATTCAATGAAGTTAAAGGGTCTTGTGGAATATATCCAATATAATGCCCTCTAATTTTTTCTCACATTCTTGGTTTTTTAATTTTAGTTAAATCAACATCGTGGACAATCAATTCATCGCATGAAAGTAATGAACCTTCATTAACATTAATTAATGCTTTTGAAGTCACTGACTTACCAGAGCCTGATTCACCAACAAGGCCGACAATTTGACCTTTTTGAATATCTAGATCAACACCACGCACAATTCTTATTAGCGATTTTTTACCATTTTTAAAGTCTACTTGCAAATTTCTAACTCTAAGCAATTGATTATTTGGCAATATATCAACTTTAATAGCAGCTAACTTATTATCTTTATCTTTAATGTTTTCCATAGTTTAATTACTTTCTATCTTTTAATTTTAATAACCTTAGGGTCAAGTGCATCATGTAAACCTATTGCTATAAATTGTAAACTTAAACAAATCAATAAAAGAATTGTGGCTGGAATAATCATAATTCATGGGTTTTTAGCTTGGTTTGCTATATTATCATATAAAAACTTACCTAAGTTATAAGATTCTGGTGCATTATAGAAACCAAGGAATGAAAGCGAAGCAATGCTTAATATAATGGCTGGTATTCTACGAACAAAGTTCATTGCTATTTTTCCTAAAATAGCAGGAAGTGCGTGGAAGAATATTTGTCTGTTAGTTGAAGCACCAACACTTTTAGAAGCTAAAATATATTCTTCATCTTTAACTGTGATAATAAATAAACGAGTAGAGTAAATTGGTCAAGTTCATCCTGTAAATAATAAACCAGCAATCAAGACTCACTCGCCGGGATTTTTACTAAGGGAAACAAACATTAATAGTCAAATAATTGAAGGTGGAGCTTGGAAAATATCAATAAATCTCATTAAAACTGTATCAATTCACTTTCCAGCATGAAAGCCTAAATAAGCACCGACTGAAACACCAATAATAACCTCAACAGTGGCAACAAACATAGCAATTCTAATTGATTCCAACGTTCCAGCCCAAACAGTTCCCCAAATATCACGGTTAATATGAGTAGTACCAAAGTAAGTCTTTAAAGTAAATTGATCTACTTGTGTTTTTAAATACGAAACCATATTGTCAGTTATTAAATAACCTTCATTGTATGCTTTATTTAAAGCAAAATTTAATTGTCTTGCATAATAATATTTATAAAAATCAATCGAAACACGTTCAGAAGATATCTTTTCAAAGTCAAGATATTCCTTTAAATACTTAGAAAAAGGGTATTTAGGATCAGTAAATAGGTTTATATCATTAATGACATTTGCTTTATTAGTTTGAACATATGGCGAAAACATGGGTGGTAAATTATCTATATCTGAAAGACCACCATTTCAATAATTTAATTTTTCAACCGATCTAGTAATATCGGTTCCAGGTTTATAAACAGGATTTATAGTAACAATGATGGCAGTTAAAATAATTGCTAAAAAGATGCCAGTAGAAATAACAACAATTGGATTGGTAAAAAACCTTTTGATAACTTCAATAATTAAGATCTTTGGCTTACCAGCCACACTGTTTGTAACTTTTGGTCTATTCGAGATAACTAATTTCTTTAAAGCATCAGCATCTAATTTATATTTAGTGTTAAATTCATTAGCATTCATTAGTTTTCTCCTTGTGCATCAGTAACTTGTGGTATTTGTTCTTGTTGTTTGTATATTTCTTTAAGCTTCTTTTGTCTAATGAAATAAGCCTTAAAAATATGTAAGTAATTAATGCCTGAACTTGATTCATAAACAATTCTAGGATCCAATATCACAAACGAAACATCAACTAATATATCAGTAAAGACTGTTAGACCAGTGAATAAGATAATACTGAACATAACTATATTAATTTCAGCATTAGGAAAGGCATAAGATAAAATCTGTGCAGTTCCTTTAACTCCTCAAAATTGTTCAACAATAATACTACCTGATAAAAGAACTATATAAGATGGTAAGATCAAAGCACTAAGTGGAATTGAAATATTTCTTAAAACATATTTTCAGAAAATTTGCATTCCACTTAAACCTTTTGTTTTAGCTATTAAGATGTAATTTGATGTCAACACTGTAACTGTTTGGTTTCTAGCATATAGTGTATAAACAGCCATTGAGCTAAGTGAAACAACCAAAATAGGTGGAATAATACTTTTGAAGAATTTAGCAAAAGTGTATAGGCCAGAGTTATCATTTGGTACTCATGGAGTATAAACAGTTGGAAAACCTGCTGAGGTAAAGATTTGAATAAATATAGGAGCAATGATAAATGAAGGTACTGCTATAAAGAAGAACACAAAGGCATTAATAATACTATCCCATATGCTTCCACGTTTATAACCAGCAACTATTCCTAATGTTGTACCAGTAATTGAACTAATAATGAAAGCAGGTAAAGAAACGAATAGACTGTTAGGAAAGTATTCTCAAAACACCTTTGAAACATCTTTTCCAAAAGAGTCAACTCCATCTATTTTGCCATAAACAATCCCTGGGTTTCCTTTTAATAAATCGCCAAGATAAGTAAATAATTTACTAATTAATGGTATCTCGCTGTATGCTTTAATCTCAGCCTTAATGCGAAGTAAAGCAGGGTCATCTGACTTTGGATTCCCTGCTAAAATGTTAGCTAATTGAATTTCATAAGGGTTTTTCCCAAATGCTGCTAAAAGGCAATAAGAAAAAACTATAACAATTAATAATGTAAGAATAGCCATGGCTATTCTCTTTGATAAATATCTAAACATAATATTTTATTTTATATTATTTCTATATTTTAGGGCTAAGTTTTATAAAAATAGAAATATTATTGACCATTACGGATTACATAATCGGCAAGTCATTGGTTATCTGCTGCTGAATACACTTTTCCAAGATAGTGGTTGACAAAACCGATTGAGTATTGGTTCTTGCTTACTAATAAATCAGGTTCTGGAACACGACCATAGTAATTAAGCAACTCGTTTGATAGCGCGATCACATCTTTAACATTAATGGTTTTTGTGTATTGTACAAAGAACTGTGCACTGGCTGCACCAATTTGTGTAAAACCACCTTCTTTATTTTCTACTACTTGACCGGTAGCATCAAGTTTGAATGATTCCACGCTGTCATTAAATCTAACTCAGTATTTGCTTTCAACATCTTTTCATTTGTCAAATGGAACACTTCATTTAAATTCTTGTTTTGGATCATTCATAAAGGCAACAAAAGCTTTTGCAAGTTTTACTAATTGTGGAAAACTGCCTTTAAGTGAATTTTGTAATTCAATATCATAGTTTATTAACACTAATATTGCTCTTAATGAAACCGCACCAAGCCCATCAAAACCTGAACCTATATCATCAAGGTCATAACCTCAACCAGCTCATTCTTGGAATGATGTAAGACTTGCAATATTTTTAGCTCATTCTTCTTTTGTGTCATATTTTTTAAATGTACATTTAAGTCTTGGATCAAGATCACTATACAATTCAGGCAATCATTGCAATAAACTTTCCATTTTTGGTGGAACAAATGTTTTTGCATTTCTATTTATAACAGTTCACTCAACTTTGTCTTTTTGAGCATCAAGGTTATTTGCTGTGTAGTATTCATCAAGAATCTTTTTAATTTCAGCTTGAATTTTTTCAAATTCTGCTGATTTAATTCTATCTTTGTCATTTTGAGCACTAGATTTTTTAATGTTTTGATCAGGAGTAATAGTACCTGCTTTTTTACCATCAGCACTTAAATAAAATAATGAATTGAATTCTTTAGCGTGTTGTTCTGGTTGATCAATTTTATCTACATTATCTTTAGCTTTAATAGCGCCGTTTGGAGCAATATGTGATAATCAAGCACTCGATTCACCTTCACTAACTCATGATGCTAAATATTCTCAGTTAATTGCTGCTGTAAGCATTGTTCTGAAAGCAATTGTTTTAGCTCCAAATTTATCTTTAAGATTTTGGAACTTACCACCTGTTCTAATTTCTTCAAGTGAAGAACCATATGCTAGTTTAGCAAAGTTATTATTATAGTTAAATTGTGTATCTGCTGTATGAGTTGCAGAATATGGTAAATAAGTGGTTAAAAATCTATATGGCCCAGATGTAGCATTACTTTGTCTTGAGTAAAATACACCGTTATTAATTTGTTGCAAACTCATATCTTCATAGTCATTTTTACTTAATAATGTATGAGAGAGGATTCCAAAATCACCATTTAGATAATCAGTTTTAACAGCGAGTTGAAAACTGGTATCATTTAGCGAGTCCCCTTGGTATCAAAGTCTGTGTTCTTTAATTTTGTTTTTATCCTTAGCAACTGCGATTGGGTCATTAGGATTTTCTGCTCTATAATGAGTATTAAGTTTGTAAATTTCTTCACGAGTTCCTTCATCATAATTAACATAGTAATATCTTCCTGCTGTTAAAATTGAATCATCATTAAAACCATATCAGTAGATTCCGGCTTTACCAGCAAGAGTTCCTTTAACTAATGACAATAATTCTTTAAGAGTCTTGACATCGTCTTCAACTTGAACATTTTTATTTGTTTGAATGTTAATTTTTGTTGGATCTTGATCAAGTTCAGCAAGATATTGTGATGGCGCAGCTGTAAAGTCTTGTGATGTAGCAAGGTTTTCAAATAATAAATCAAAGTGGCCTTCTACACCAGTGTTTTTTCTAACAAAAGTTAACTTGTCATTTTGAATAAAATCTTCTTTTTTTCAAAATTTTGTTGAGTCAACATTATAGAAACTATATAAATACTCGTTAGGGTATTTAGCATTAGCTGTAAAGTATTTTGATTTGTCAGCTAAGATTTTTTCGTTAATAAATTTATCAACTTGTTCGCTAGTTTGTTTTTCGCCTTTGAGTGTAAGTTTATCGGCTTGGCCTTCTAATAACTTAACACGATCACTTGCTGTTAAGCCTTTAGTTCTAAGTCATGAAACTCAAAAGTCATCAGGAACTATATCATATTTAGTTTCTTCACCTTTTCTGCCAACTCATTTTTGACCTTTTTTAACACCAATTTGTAGTTTTGTAGCCTTTTTTAAGACATCAGCAAATTTTTTGCTGTTAATACTTTTTTCATTTGATGAAAAAGCTTGATAGTATGAAAATTTGAAAACATTATAAGTTTTAGTTTTCCCATCTGCTAAAGTAGCTTCAGTAGCTCCACCATCTGGTTCTGGGAAAGTATCAACGATGTCGTTGTCAAATGTTTCAGTTTTTTCAACACCAGCATCATTATAAGTTAATGTTACTTCTGAACCTAGTTCTAATTTATATCTTCAAACTGATGGACGAGCATTAATTCATTTTCCATCTTTTGTTTTAAAGACAATAGGAGTAAATAAAGATTCCTTTCTTAACAGCACACCAACGGTTGAATCAGTTGGTTGATTTTGTCATGAACCATATGATGCTGTTCTATCTAACGTATATTCAGTATTTTTGACATGCCCACCATTGTGTGCTTGTCTCAAAACGCCATTTGCTAACTGACCTATTGGCAATTTAGCATCATTTTTACTATATGGCTTTACTTCAAGATCATAATTTCATAAAGATTTTTCATCTTTTAAAATTTCATTTCAACGTTCATACGTAAGTTCTTGGAACTGTGCTGATTGGCCTTTACCACAACTTGCGGCAATAAGTGGTAAAACAGCTGTTGTAGACAAAGCTCCAAAAGTTAGTAATAATTTATTTTTTCTTGACATATCTGTCCTTTCATACACTTATTAATAACTGAAATAGTAATATATATTTTATATTTGAGACTAATGTTAATAAGGAGTTATATATAATAATAATGTGTATATGTTATGAATAATAATGTTTTATAAAAATAAAGTAGGAATTCAGCGTTCCTACTATTTAAATTAAACTATTAATGAGTGTAAATTTATTTAGATACCGTAATATGTAGGAACTTATAGCAAAAATTCATTAAGTTAGAGTTCTTAATGATAATCATTGCAAATCTATTCATATATTGGTAATTTGTATTCATAACGCTATTATTATAAAATAAAAAAATAAAACCAAGAAAAAATATTTTGCCAAAAAAGATGGACATAAAACCTAATTTGACACATCAAAATCAGGTGCGAATGAGAGAATTTTTTGCATATTTTTTATTCAAACTGAAAATTCTCACATAATTTATTTATATATAATATTTGTATAAATCTTATTAACATTTATTTGTAAAATAAATATGAAAAATAACAACTGTGTTTTTGGGATTTTTGGTGAGGAATTAATTATCTAAATCTATTCCCAAAATTTTAATTTAAGTGTTTAGAATAAATGTTTAATATAATATTAGCATGTATATAAATATGTGATGAGGCAGAATTTATGAAGTATAAACCCATACAAAATAATCAAACAATTGAGATAGTCCAAAGTAATAGGGATATAACTTTTGCTAAAACAGCCTCGAAAGTATATCAAGATCCTAAACATCAATTTTCACCTAGAATTTATAAAGTAATACGGTCAGAAAAACTACTAAAAATTACTATTATGGTTATCTCTTTTTCTATCACTTTGCTAAGTATTTTAGCTTTTATATTAGCATGATATAAAGTGGCTCCATTCAATAGTGATCAAGATAGCCCTTTAATTGGTTATTTAGTGCTTTTTGGAATAACTGGTTTTTTATCACTAGCAGTAGGAATTAAAAATGCTATTGAAAATGTGCAATGAACTCATACCATACAAAGATATCGTGATGCTATTTCAGCTGGTGATTACACATCAAGCACTACATTTCACATTGTATATAGAAAAATCATATTAAAGGATATTAATTTGCTTTGAATATTGATTTTCATTCTTACATATTTAGGTTTATTTACCTTAATAGTTTTTGGTCTTCATAAATCTGGCCCATGAGAAGCGGGCAGTAAGGAAGGTTCGGTGTACTTGAATTTAGATTGGCCAAAATGATTGGACGCCAGCTTTAAAAACACACCTTTATTTTGTTTAATTAATGTCATCATTATGGCATCATTAATAGCAGGATATATAATTATCAAATTATTTGATAAAAAAAGATTAATTGACATCGGTGACTTTCTTGGCGAAAGATCGGTAGAGATCCAAGAACAAATTGAGCAAGCTAAAAAAGACAGAAATAAAATGTGACTAAGAATATATCTTGTAGTTGTGGTGCTAACTATACTATTACCACTTGCTCTTTTGCTAGTCGCTATTTGAAAAGGACTTATTCGCAGAAAAAAAGCAGTAACAGGTTAGAATAAATTAATAGAAGTGCATAGTTATTTTTATAACTATGCTTTTTATTTTGCTTTTGTTATGCATAAATTAAATTCTTAAATGTAAATTATTTAAATATAATTATTACTATAATAGATCTTAAAGGAGAATGAATATGAAATTATTAGTTTTAGTCCATAATAATTTTAATGATATGGAATTAGTATCAGTGTTAAGTGTATTTAACAAATCTGGTCAATTTGAAGAAGTTGAATATCATAACCCTAGCTATTCAGAAGCCAATGGGCAACATGGTGTTGTGAAGATGACACTACACAAAAGAATTAAATTTGATGATTACGATGCAATCTTCATTCCTGGCGGAGCAGGTGCTCAAGAATTAAGAAATGATAAGGAATCAATAGAATTAATTAAAAAATTCAAAGACGCCGGTAAATACATTTTTGCAATTTGTGATGCGCCAAATGTTTTATTTGAAAACGGTATCATTGATAATGAAACTGTTTATAGTTCATATCCAATTTCATACATTGATACAAATTCGGGAAAACTTAGAAATGAAGCACAGGCTACAAACCATGGAAAAATCTTTACAGGTAAAGCTCCTGCATCATCTGTTGCTTTTGCTTTATTAGTTATTAAAATTCTTTTTGGACAAGAAAAACATGATAGCCTTAAAAAAGCCCTTTATGGAGATAGATAATTTGCTAAATTAAAACCAAGCTAAAATTTAGCTTGGTTTTTATTATTTTCTTAAAATTTAAACTCCTGCTGATAAAAGGCCTTTACGTTTAAGTGTTTTAATTGTTTTAGCACTAACTTTTAATGTTGTAGGGGTTCCATCTGAATTAGTAATAGTAATTTTTTGTAAATTTACATTAAATGTTCTCTTAGTTGCAATCATTGAGTGAGAACGTTTATTACCAACAAGAGGGCCTTTGCCGTTTAATTGATCTCTTCTTGCCATATTTGCTCCTTTCATAATACTATTTAATATTGCTATATGATACAAATTTATAAAATCTATTTTATCATATAATGCGATTTTAAAAATAAAAAAATAGGTGGTTGTTAGTGGATTTATAAAGATGAATATTTTTATTTCATCAATAGCAATTTTTTGTTATTTGCCTGTAAAACAGTCGTTTCTATAAAAATTACAGTTTGTTATTTTGAAATTATATTTTTGTAACATTAATAAAATCATATTTAATATAACACCATATACTGTTTGAAAATATAGTCTATGTCTCTTGTGTTAATAAAAAAATAAAAACGCGTATGAAATAATGAAATTAGCCATGAACATTAAGATTCCTATCAAAAGCAGATAAGATTAGTAAGTAAAAAATATAGAAATAATGAAAAAGTGAATCATTGCTTTGAATATTAAACTAGGACAAAAAAATTAGACTCAAATTAAAGTATTTTTGATATAAACATCTCACAATTCATGGGGTGTTTTTGTACTAATTTAAATTATGCCAATATAAAAC